>NZ_JBAVFI010000227.1:0-4214 GCF_049588175.1 Mesobacillus sp. | reverse complement strand
CTTATAACGACTACTCGCGATAGCGAAATCCAGATGAATGGTCAACAAATTCCTTAAAGATAATTAGGTATTACAAAAAAATATATATAGTATTTTAGCGGTACAAAAAGAAGCCGCTAGAATAACTTTTTTTGAGATATAATGAAACAAGGCTCTTCGTGTCCATAAACATGATATTCGATTGAGATAAAGGGATGTGTTATTAAATGGAACTAACATGGATGATCATTGGACTTATTATCATAATGAATGCAGCAGGTTTTTTCATCATGGGAGCGGATAAAAAACGAGCAAAAAAAGATCTTTATAGAATAAGTGAAAGTACTTTATGGAATGTCGCCTTTTTGGGCGGAGCAATAGGTGCGACGGCGGGGATGAAGCATTATCGTCATAAAACTAAGCATGCTCAGTTCAAGTATGGGCTGCCGCTCCTTGCCGTGATCGAGGCTGGTATTTTTGTCTATATTTTTAAGCTTTTAGCATAACAGCCTGGGCACTTCTATATGTTTTAATAGCATCCTAGAATGACTTTAGGCAGGTGACATATATGGAAGATGTCTGGTCCTTGCTGCTGATTATTTTTGAGTCAGGGAGCTGGTATGCTCCCGCTATCTTTATCCTTTTTCATGTATTTCGCCAATTTTTATTTATTCCGCCAGCAGTGGTATGCATTGCGGGTGGCCTACTATTTGGAATGATACCAGGGATTCTTTATTCTTTAATTGGCCTTACTGGCGCAAGCATTTTATTTTACACAATGTTGAAACAGGCTCCGGCAATGACTAACAAATTTATTAAACTTAAACATCGGCTTGTTGGACAGTACAGGGATTTAACGGTTGCGCAGGTTTCGCTCCTGAGATTGATTCCGATCATTCATTATCATTTACTCAGCTTTTGCCTTTATGAACGGAATCGTAGCTTTAAATTTTTTTTGAAGGCCAGCTTCCTTGCTAATATTCCTTTTGTGATTTTCTACACCGTGTTTGGCGAGTACTTTGGCCAGTTCAATGCAATAACAGGAGCAATCCTTATTGGTGCTATTTTATTATCTTCTTATCTGCTTAGGGAAAAGGTTGCGTTTATTAAGTGGCGGGAATTCTTTCATCCAACTACGTAAAAAAGCGTCCGGACGAAGTCCAGACGCTTTTGTAATTTATGATTCATCTTCCTGGTCGTGATCCGCCATAAATTCTTTGATTGGGCTTTTCCAGTCAATCTTGGCAACTGGATAGTTCTCACGGACTTTTCGTTCAATGAATTGGAAATCCTCAAGAACAAGTCCCTTCAGTGCGGAAGTTTTTTTGGGCCAAATGAAGATGGAAACTACTTCAAATGCTGAGTGAGTAGTGCCAAGATATTTTTCCCCTTCAAATAATACTCCTTTGTAAGTCAATAAGAAGTTTTTGCGCACATTGTCCGGGTCATCCAGAAGGAAAAAACGTTTTTGCTCATGAGCGAGCTCCAGTTTTCGCTTAGGGTGGAATAAATATTTCACCGCGCTGTATATTAGAAAAATGAACAACAGCAATATGATAAGACGTAAAAGCAGGATCATAACTGCCCCTCCAATGCTAACTTTCCTTATTTACGAATGAGATTCTAAATAGTTTCATCAAATTTCAATTTGTTTTATACTTTTTTTAAGCTTTTTACGCAAAATACCATTAAAGTATAGAGTGGCTTCTGGTTATTTTAATTTTTATCTAAAAAGAACTCTCAAAGCCAAGAATGAATGACTAGTCTGAAAACTGGCATAGAATGCTCTGGAAACATGCAATTAATGATTTTTACAAGGAGAAAAACATGAATACTGAAAAGCTTTTTAACATGCAAAGAGAACTTGATCGTCATATAGAAACACAGCATGATCTGGAGGATGAAGACCTATTTGATAGGAAAGCACTCGCCCTTCTTGTAGAGATTGGGGAGCTTGCAAATGAAACGAGATGCTTTAAATTTTGGAGTCTTAAACCATCCTCAGATATTGATGTGATTTTAGAGGAATTTGTTGATGGAATTCATTTTATTCTCTCGCTGGGCATTGAGTGCGGTTTTGAGGACATTACGGCCATTTCCTCTACCCCAAGTAATGGAAAAGACGCCAGCAGGCAGTTCCTTGAAGTGTATGGGTTGATCAATACGTTCAGGCTAAGTCGGCGGAGAGAGGATTATGTACAGTTATTTGATGCATATATGAAGCTTGCTGAACTGCTTGGATTAAGCGAAGAACAAATTGAACAGGCATATATTCAAAAAAATGAAGTAAATTATGACAGGCAGAGAAAAGGCTATTAGCAGAATTTTTTGTACAATACTCTGGCGTTCTAGTATAATAGGATGCGAAACTACATATTAAGGGAGTCGAAATAATGGCTAAATTAGATGAAACACTCACAATGCTTAAAGATTTAACAGATGCCAAAGGCATTCCCGGCAATGAACGTGAGCCAAGAGAAGTAATGAAACGATACATAACTCCATTTGCTGATGAAGTAACGACAGATGGTCTAGGGAGCTTGATCGCAAAAAAGGTTGGTAATGAAAATGGACCTAAGATCATGGTAGCTGGTCACCTTGATGAAGTCGGCTTCATGGTAACAAGCATTGATGACAAGGGCTTCATCCGTTTCCAGACAGTTGGAGGCTGGTGGTCTCAGGTCATGCTGGCACAGCGTGTGACGATCGTAACGCGCAAAGGAGAAATCACGGGTGTCATCGGTTCTAAGCCGCCTCATATCCTCCCTGCAGAAGCACGTAAAAAGCCGGTTGACATTAAAGACATGTTCATTGATATCGGTGCATCAAGCCGTGACGAAGCAAAAGAATGGGGAGTAACGCCTGGGGACATGGTTGTTCCTTACTTTGAATTCACAGTGATGAACAATGAAAAAATGCTGCTTGCAAAAGCATGGGATAACCGCATTGGCTGTGCGATTGCGATCGATGTTCTAAAGCAGCTGAAGGGTCAAGAGCATCCAAATGTGGTGTACGGGGTTGGTACGGTACAGGAGGAAGTTGGTCTTCGCGGCGCTAAAACATCGGCACAGGTAATCGAACCAGATATCGGTTTCGGTGTTGATGTAGGAATTGCCGGAGATACTCCAGGCGTTACTGAAAAAGAAGCATTAAGCAAAATGGGCGATGGACCGCAAATCATCATTTATGATGCCTCAATGGTTTCACATAAAGGCCTTCGTGATTTTGTAACAGACTTGGCTGACGAATTGAACATTCCATACCAGTTCGATGCAGTCGCAGGCGGCGGAACTGATTCTGGTGCGATCCATATGACACATCGTGGAGTACCAGCATTGTCCATCACAATTGCAACTCGTTATATTCACTCACATGCTGCAATGCTGCACCGTGATGACTATGAAAATGCCGTCAAATTGATTGTTGAAGTAATCAAACGTCTTGATAAAGAAACGGTTGATAAACTTACTTTTGAATAAGGAAAACACAAGGAGGGCTGCGGCCTTCCTTTTTTCTTGGACAAAAAAAGAACTCCTAGAAATGAAGGAGTTCTTTCGATTAAATTATTTTCCTTTCAATCCTGACTCTAGCGCATTTAGCATTTCCTGCTTTTCTTCTTCAGAAGCGTTTTGCCAGATCACTTCAAATAGGACTCCAAGTCCTGGAAGCATTTTTTCCTCACCAGCTTGAATTGCATCTACAATTGTATCCTTCAACTCATCCTGTGTGTTACCTGCCACATTTGTGATAACTGCATTTCTAAGGTTCAAGTTCATTGTTTACTCAAACTCCTTTCAATTTCCATCAATGTTTATAGAATTCACCATTTTGGTTTTATTATGTATCGAGTTTGAGATATAATAATAAAATTGAACAAGCCATATTAAAGGAGAGCCAGAGTGAAGTACATTCAATCTGATAAAAATCCACAAGTTAAACAATGGAAAAAATTACAGACACGTAAGGAAAGAGATAAGTCTGGCACATTTCTCGTTGAAGGCTTCCATTTAGTTGAAGAAGCACTTAAACAAAAAGAATATGTGGAAGAAATCATTCTTAACGAGAAAACTGAAATGCCGCCTAGCTGGGATTATGGCGATATCCCAGTCACAGTCGTAACGGATGAAATCAGCAGCCAGCTTGCTGATACCGAAACAACTCAGGGCATTTTCGCAGTTTGCCGACAGCCCAAACAAACACTGGAGAGCGGAAAAACGTTCTTACTGATTGATTCT
>NZ_JBAVFI010000226.1:0-1663 GCF_049588175.1 Mesobacillus sp. | reverse complement strand
CCGGCCCCTGGCTTTCCAACGAAGGTTTTATCTCGGACAACAAACTCTCCTCGAGATAAAACAGATACAGGCTCTCCTGTTACCTTCATACCTTCAAACGCACTATAATCGACTGCCAAGTGGTGTGTCTCCGCAGAAATCGTTCTCTCTACTGTCGGGTCAAAAATCACGATGTCGGCATCTGATCCAACAGCAATCGTACCTTTCTTAGGATACAAGCCAAACAGCTTTGCCGCTCTTGTTGAAGTCACATCAACGAATTGGTTAAGCGAGATTCTTCCCTTCAGCAC
Source organism: Mesobacillus sp. (assembly GCF_049588175.1). Classification (GTDB taxonomy): domain Bacteria; phylum Bacillota; class Bacilli; order Bacillales; family Cytobacillaceae; genus Mesobacillus. The sequence goes on along the minus strand of NZ_JBAVFI010000226.1, from coordinate 1,373 downwards.
TCCCTCTGAGAACATAATCGAAACGCGATCCTCGACGATTGGCCCTCCATTTGGAATTTTGGAGAAATCGCCTCTGCCAAGCTCCTTCTGCCCTTTAAAATCGAACGAGCATTGGTCTGAACCCACTGTTTGAAGCTGACCTGTCTTCAGGGCGTTCCATAACACATCCTGGTTCCACTTTTCGCGCAGCGGCGGTGACCAGACATACTTAGCCCCTTCGAATTCCGGCTTTTCCAGATAGGATTGATCGAGCACCAAATACTGTGGACACGTTTCTCCCCATACTTCGATTCCCTTATTTCTCGCTTCGGCAATCTTTCTAGAAGCATCTGCACAGGAAACGTGAACAACATACAGCTGTGATTTTGCCAAGCCAGTAAATGTCGCAGCACGTTCTGTTGCTTCTCCTTCGATCTCCGCAGGTCTCGTTAACGCATGATAAATCGGGTCGGTGTTACCCTGTGCCAGCGCCTGCTTCGTGAGATATTCAATGACATCGCCATTTTCGGCATGAACCATAACGAGCGCCCCAAGGTCCTTAGCGGCCAGCAACGTTTTAAACAGGGTTTCATCGTCAGCCTGCAAGACATTTTTATAAGCCATGAACACCTTGAACGAGGTAATTCCCTCTTCATCAATGACGGCTGGAAGCTGGTTCAGTACATCATCATTGATTTCACCAATCATCAAGTGGAAGCCGTAATCAATCACCGACTTCTCCTTCGACTTGGCGTGCCATGTATCAATCGCATCCTGTAACGGAACACCCTTATTCGTTAAGCAAAAATCAATAACCGTCGTCGTTCCGCCAAATGCTGCGGCAATCGTACCCGTTTCAAAATCATCCTTCGTAACCGTCCCGCCGAACGGCATATCAAAATGAGTATGCGGGTCGACACCGCCAGGGAACACATAGCATCCCTTCGCATCGACAACCTCCGCTCCGTGCGCTGAAAGGTTCTCGCCAATTAAGCTGATGACACCATTTTCAATTAAAATATCCGCCACGTAAGTATCCGTTGCTGTAACGACTGTTCCGTTTTTTATTACCTTTTTCATGTGTTCTCCTCCTTTTGTAAAAGCTGTTTCACTTTTTATCACAATGACCAATTCGGGTCACAGAAAATCATTTTCTTTTACCCTTTATAAGCCAAGCTGCCTTTTCCGGTTAAAACATCCTCGATTCTGTTACCCTTTTTTAACTAGAGCAGACAATTCCGGTAACAGAAATCTAATTTCTGTTCCCCTTTTTAAACACAACGACCAATTTGGGTCACATAAAACTCATTTCTGTTCCCCTTTTTAAGCAAAGCTGCCATTCCGGTAAATACATCCTCGATTCTGTTCCCCTTTTTAAGCCCCGAAGCCTACTC
>NZ_JBAVFI010000225.1:0-2224 GCF_049588175.1 Mesobacillus sp. | reverse complement strand
AGGATACACTTTTCACATACTGCATTTCTGGGTAAAAATAAAAGTGTGCTTACCTTAAGTTTGGAATTGTAAATAGATGAATGTTAGAATGAAAAACTAGTTCATTAGAAACGAGTGGTGACAGAATGAAGGACTTACATAGAAAACACCACTGGCTAGGGAGAATTTTAGCTTCTGACCCAGGAAAGATTCGTTTGCATAAAGCTGGCAGAGCAACGATTAGTCTAATTGCTTCCGTATTTACAACCCTATTTATTTTACGAACAGCTGGGCTTGCACTGTTCACTCCGGCAATTGTCTCAGGTGTAGTCGGAATGTTGGGCATCATGGTTGTTATGGACGATACATTGAATAAGAAGAAGGTAACCACATTACTCCTCGGAATTTCTGCCATGATCGGTATTACGTTGGGCTCTGTATTTGCGGGGAACTCATTTTACATAGATGTTTTGCTGGTCCTCACTATATTTGGCAGCTTTTATCTGACCCGATTCGGGGTCCGCTATTTCTCACTTTTCCTGATTGGCTTTATAACGGTCTATTTTTCATCCGTTTTGAAATTAACAGCCGATCAGCTGCCCTGGTTTTTCATGGGGATTTGGATAGGTGTTGTTTATGCCTTTTTGATCAATTTTCTTGTTTTTCAAGCTACGGCAAAAAATTTAAAAAGAAGCATTCATTCCTTTCATATCCAAAGTAATCTGACCTTTAACCTTTTAATAAAAGGTCTACAGGAAAATGGCTTGAGCGATAAAGAGAGGGAGAACCTCAGAAAGCATGTCCTTAAGTTGAGGGAGTACGCGATCATCGTTTCTGGTTATATAAAAGATGAGGATGTCGAGGAGCTCTGGCCCGGCTTGAAACCTGCAGAGCTGCGCCTATATGTATTTGACACTGGCATGCTGATTGAAACTTTGGCTGATTCGATTCAAAGATTGAAAAATGCTGAAGCACTTGAAATTGACGAATTAAGACGATTGCTCGTTTGGGTGATGGAGGCTCTCCGTGATGCCGAGGTGCTGGCAAATCATTATCAAAATCAGAATTTGCAAGATGCGGAACTGGCTGTACAGGCACTCAGACTTTTAATCATCGAACTGTTTGATCGCGAAGAGAAGCCGGAGGGATGGCTATTTTTAATTCGCCGGATTGAATCGATAGCCAACTATGTGATTGAAGGGGCAATGACAATTCAGCAATCGCTTCATGGCAAAAAGGACCTTGTGACTGATAACAAGAAATCTGATACGTGCATAGATCATGATTCTGTAGAAGCTGATGACCTATCGAGTAAGCTGGCTGATCATGTTTCTGGGAAGGTTGATGAGGAAACGGGTCATGAGGCTGAAAAAGATGTAGAAGAAAACGATGATGATAAAACAGATCAAGGGCTTAAACCTTCAACAAAAAAAGCCTACCAGGCGTTGATTGCAGGTGTATTATCGATTATTGTCGGCCAAATCATTTCCCCCGCGCAGCCATACTGGGTCTTGCTGACAGCGTATATTGTCCTGCTTGGTACAGAATCGATTGGACGCACTTACACAAAGGGAGTAAGAAGGTCTATTGGAACCGTAGCTGGAGCAGTGATTGGGTTTGTCATCGCAAAAATTCTTTCTGGTCAATCTGAACTCGAAGTCATCATGATTTTTGTAGTAGTATTCTTCGCATTTTATTTTATTGAAACATCCTACACTTTGATGAGCCTGTTCATAACGATGCTGATTGCCTTTATGTACGACCTTTTGCTAGGAGGAATCACCTTCACACTGATGAGTGCTCGTGTACTTGACACAATTGCAGGTGCTGCTATTGCGTTTGGTGTATCGATGGTTATTTTTCCGAAAAAAACAAAGACAAAGGTATCAGAAACTGTAAATGATTATTTAGAGGACTTAAAACTCTATGTAACAGAATATGTAAGAAGTTTTAGAGAAGAAGTGAACGTAAAGAAGCTCTCCGAGAGCGGGATCAACTTGGACAAAAAGCTTAAAACCATTTTAGATGAGGCGGAAACGCTTTTGCACCGTCCTGGGTCCCCTAGTGATACTACTATAACCAGGTGGATTACGGTTATGTCGGCGATCAACTATTATGCTAAACATTTAGTCGCGTCGTCCTATCGAAAGGGATTTAACTACCCTGAAGAATTGGTAGACAGTTTTAAGCAAGTCGAAGAAAAATTGGAGCTTAATATTGAGTTAATCATTTCACTTCTTAAAGG
>NZ_JBAVFI010000224.1:0-2010 GCF_049588175.1 Mesobacillus sp. | reverse complement strand
AAAAATACTAAGAAAAGATACCCCGAAAAGTTTGATAACTGATTACAACTTCACCATCAAACCAACAATTGGTGCAAAAACAGCCTATAAAAAAAAGAAGGGCATCTGCCACTTCTTTTAAAACATAAAGGTTGTTTAACTGCTTACTCCTTTTATCGTGGTAAGCTCTGATTTCCTTTTTTTCATTTTTGATGTTGATATAAAATACAATTTCATTTTTACCTTCCATATTTGTGACCAGTTCATTTTTAATGATAATAATCAGCAGGAAAATGATCAGTAATACTAACAGTGAGCTTATCGCGATGTACGATGCATACTTCAGCCACCAGAAATTTTGGCCAGTAAGTCCTGCTAGTTCGTTCGATATTGATTTTTTATAATGGGTATTATAAATCGTTTCTTTATGCGGCCCACCAAGGAAAAGGCTGAACATTGCCAAACCCATCATGATTTGCAGTGTTTGGAGGACCTGCTGGACAAACAATAATTTTTATATGTAATATCTCCTTTCAGAATTCTCAACGTTCTCCACATTGGTAAAAAAATCCTTTTAATTGATAAAAAAACTCCCTTCAGATGAAAGGAGTCTATCTGTGGTATCAATACAGTTTTTTCATGACAATTTTCTCAATAACTTTCCATGGCAGAAGATTTTTCATGATAATAGTTTTGGCTACACCTTTGCCAATTGGGAACCTAAATTCTACTCCGCTTGTATCACCAGCAATTTTTGCAACCAGCTTTGCAACTTCACGAGGATCTCCATATTCTGCTTCGCCACTCTTAACCTCTTTCAAGATCGCAGCCATAGATGATTCATATGGTGATTGATCCTGCAATTGAACATTTTCAATGCTCGACCAGATATTTGTCTTATAAGATCCCGGCTCAACAAGGAAGACATCGATACCAAAAGGTTTAAGCTCAAGCCTTAAGCTTTCGCTGAATCCTTCTAAGGCATGCTTTGATGATACATATGCAGACAGTCCAGGAAAACCAAACTTGCCGCTGATACTGCTCATGTTTATGATTTTGCCTGACCCCTGAGCACGCATGGCAGGGAGGACAGCCTGAGTGAGGGCAACCGCTCCAAAGAAATTTGTTTCGAATTGTTGACGGTAAGCTTCCAATGTGAGCTCCTCACAAAACCCTCCTTGAGCGAAGCCGGCATTATTCACGAGTACATCCACTGAATCGAATCGCTCTATATATTCGCAAAATCCCTCGACAGAAGCAGTTGAAGTTACATCAAGCGTAAACAATTGGACATGCTTCTTGACATTTTCGTCCGCTGCAAGTTGCAACAGACTGTCCGCTTTACTTTGATCCCGCATCGTAGCAATAACATTAAATCCAGATTTGGCTAATTCAATGGCAATCAATTTACCAAAGCCGCTTGATGAACCAGTTACAATTGCATTTTCCATTTTATGCTCCTCGATACTTTAGCCTTTTACTTTTATTTTACCTTTTAAAAAATGTTTGCACCATTTATTCTTCCATGTATTTTTACTTACTAAAAGGAGAGACTGTTCTGTTGTGGATTTTTCTAAAAAACTTCAGGAGTAATGATATGAAAAAAGATGAAGCATTGAATCTCTTATGTTTAATCGAGGCTGTTTACCCATTGATCATCATTAAAAGCGAAACAGTCACAAGATGGCTAACTCTTTGTGAGCTGCTGGATTACAACGGAGTAATGGCTAAATTGCATGGACATATTCAAAAAATGCCCTATCCTCCTAGGCTTTATGACATAGCCATATTTAATAATGCGGAAGGTGGATGTCATGATTTGATGCACACATGGACAGAAGAGAGTGAGTTTGAGGCGCAGATTGTACCATGGCAGAAAGAATATTTCATAAGAAATCAATAAGTGATGAATACTTAAAAATAAATAGCAAATAATATTACCTGGTACTAAGTAAAAAAAACGCTATAAATAAAGGTTTTTAAGGAATTTTTATTCGAAACATGACATTTATCATGTGTCACATATGACAC
>NZ_JBAVFI010000223.1:0-3594 GCF_049588175.1 Mesobacillus sp. | reverse complement strand
CAGAAAAAGAGCTTAACAACAGCAAGGAACAGCTTAAAGGCAGCCTAATGCTCAGCCTGGAAAGCACAAACAGCCGGATGAGCAGAAACGGTAAGAATGAACTCTTGCTTGGTAGGCACCGATCCCTAGATGAAATAGTTGAACAAATTGACCAGGTAACTAAGAATAGTGTTGATAGTATGGCTAACAGCATCTTTACAGACAACTATTCCGTTGCCTTGATCAGCCCGGATGGCGAATTGCCAAAGTTATAACTCGTACAGCAGCTTCCTGAGGAAGCTGCTGTTTTTTTATGATGGCTATGAACCGCAGTGCCTTTTTATATAGTTGGGTATTCTAAATCAGCGCGTTCATCGATACATATATAGTAAGGACAAAGATTCGGGAGGGCACGATGAAATTAAGTGAACTTGGCGGAAAGGAAATTGTCGATGTGAAAAGGGCTGAAAGATTAGGAATCCTCGGGCAGACAGATTTGGAAATCAATGAAAGAACTGGTCAGATTGAGGCCTTGATTATTCCATCGCTAAAGTGGTTCGGATTGCGTAAGCACGGCGGTGAAGTAAGGGTGCCATGGAGGCATATAAAAAAGATTGGGGCCGACATGATTATTATTGATATACCAGATGAAGAAGAATGAAAGCCAGCTGCCATGCTGGCTTATTTTTTTTCTTGGGTAAATTAGACTGTTGATTTCGGCTGAGGGTACTCACTTTCCGCGGGGCGACCAGTGAGTATCCTCCTCGCTTCGCTCCAATCAACAGGTGCCAAAAATCAATATGATTTTAATAGCCATGTTGATTGGAGTAGAAATCACGAAACTATTCGGACCTACTGGGGAAATTCCTTTGTTTAGTGGACTTCATAAGTGAATAATGAAAATCATCAACCGAGCACGAAAAAAACTATTTCTCACGCTGTGCAACTTCAGCTAGGGAAGCTTTTCTTTTTTGTGGAAAACTCACCTATTTCTAGGATGATACATATGATGTTGAAGTAGTTCTAAATGATTGATATTTATTCCAGGATTAATGGAAAAGAAGGTGATTGTTCTCATGCTGACAGGGATGCAAATCGCGGTTATTGGCGGTGATGCGAGACAGCTGGAGATTATTCGCAAGCTGACAGAGCTTGATGCAAAGCTTTCTTTAATAGGCTTCGAGCAGTTGGATCATGCTTTTACAGGTGCCTCAAAAGAAAAGATAGATGAAGTGGATTTTTCAGTTCAGGATGCTTTAGTTTTGCCAGTTCCAGGAACGAGTCTGGAAGGGCAGGTCGAGACCATATTCTCGAATGAAAAAGTAGTGCTTATAAAAGAAATGCTTGAACATACTCCGGCACATTGCACGGTTTATTCAGGCATCAGCAATGCATATTTGACTGGAATTACGAATCAGGCCAACCGCAAACTCGTGCAGCTATTTGAACGTGATGATGTGGCGATCTATAACTCTATTCCGACAGTGGAAGGTACGATCATGATGGCCATCCAGCATACAGACTTCACAATCCACGGATCTAAGGTTGCAGTCCTCGGTCTTGGCCGAGTCGGTATGAGTGTTGCACGCACATTTCACGCACTTGGTGCCAAAGTGAAGGTTGGTGCGCGAAAAAGCGAACATATCGCAAGGATTGCGGAAATGGGACTTGAACCTTTCCACCTATCTGATTTAGGCAGTGCTGTCAGGGATACAGACATTTGTATCAATACGATCCCGCATCTAATCGTAAATGCTTCTGTGATTTCGAGGATGCCAGCTCATACTTTAATCATTGACCTTGCATCTAAACCAGGTGGAACGGATTTTCGCTATGCAGAAAAGCGGGGAATCAAGGCATTGCTTGCTCCTGGTTTGCCAGGAATCGTAGCACCGAAGACTGCTGGACAAATTTTAGCTAACGTTCTTTCTCAGCTGCTTATGGAAGACTTTAATGACCGAAAGGAGAAAGAAGCATGAGTTTACAAGGTAAGAAAATCGGATTTGGTTTAACTGGATCTCACTGTACGTATGATGCAGTCTTCCCTGAAATTGAAAAACTGGTGAATGCAGGAGCCGAAGTTTTGCCGGTTGTTACTTTCACTGTGCAAAATACTGAAACACGTTTCGGCAAGGGGGAAGATTGGGTACACCGAATTGAAGAACTGACAGGAAATAAAGTAATCGATTCAATTGTAAAGGCGGAGCCCCTAGGTCCTAAAATTCCGCTAGATTGCATGGTGATAGCGCCTTTGACAGGGAATTCAATGAGTAAATTTGCGAACGCAATGACTGATTCACCAGTTCTGATGGCAGCTAAAGCGACACTGAGAAATGGCATGCCTGTAGTCCTTGGTATTTCCACTAATGATGCATTGGGGCTGAACGGGGTAAATCTGATGAGACTGATGGCAACAAAAAATATTTACTTCATTCCGTTCGGTCAGGATGATCCAGTTAAAAAACCAAATTCAATGGTAGCAAGGATGGGAATGCTATCAGAAACAATCATTTCGGCAATGAGTGGAAGCCAGTTACAGCCAGTACTTGTTGAGCGATACAAGGATAGTTAAATCTGGTAACGCTTTTCTCCGGCAGTGAAGCAAAATGTTTCTTTCCTTAATGATTGATTATGATAAAATATAGGATAATAAACAAGGCGGTTATTTCGTATGAACCGCCGTTTTATACTTATATTACCTACAGCCCGGCAAAAGCCGGATTAAAAAACGATATTCGTAGTGGAAGGGGAAACAGCAATGTCAGAGAGAAAAGGTTACAAAGTAGCAGTGGTTGGAGCAACAGGAGCAGTCGGTCAGCAAATGATCCAGACACTTGAGAGTCGTGATTTCCCTGTGTCAGAACTATTATTGCTGTCATCATCAAGATCAGCTGGTACAAAGGTTACTTATAAAGGAAATGAAATAACAGTCCAGGAAGCAAAGCCTGATAGCTTTGAAGGCGTAGATATCGCTCTTTTCAGTGCTGGTGGAAGTGTATCAAAGGCCTTTGCCCCAGAAGCGGTTAAGCGTGGTGCTATAGTAGTCGACAACACTAGTGCTTTCCGGATGGATGAGAATATTCCGCTTGTAGTGCCAGAAGTGAACGAGGCAGACCTGCATTCCCATAATGGAATCATTGCGAATCCAAACTGCTCGACAATCCAGATGGTTGTTGCTTTAGAACCTTTACGCCAGAACTTTGGCCTTGAAAAAATTATTGTCTCTACGTACCAGGCTGTATCTGGTGCTGGAGCAGCTGCTGTACAGGAGCTTGAAGAACAGACTCAGGCAATTCTCAATGGTGACCAATATGAACCAAAAATCTTGCCCGTAAAGTCTGCAGAAAAGCATTATCAAATCGCCTTCAATGCCATCCCGCAGATTGATACGTTTGTGGATAATGGTTTCACATATGAAGAAATGAAAATGATTAACGAAACAAAGAAAATCATGCACATGCCAGAGCTCCAAGTGGCTGCAACCTGTGTACGTCTGCCGGTTGGCACTGGCCATTCGGAATCTGTATATGTTGAACTGAGCCAAGGCGGTGTTACGGCTGCCCAGGTAAAAGAATTATTGGTAGATGCTCCAGGAATCGTCTTGCAGGATGATCC
>NZ_JBAVFI010000222.1:0-4568 GCF_049588175.1 Mesobacillus sp. | reverse complement strand
CCTCTCCCTTAAAATCAAAAGCAGGATCCTAAATGGATCCTGCTTTTGGTTTTTTTAAAAGGGTAAGGGAGTATAAAATTCACTCCGAGAAATGTCCAGCTCCAGCGCCTAGCCCCTCGAGTTGCTTGTCTGGCTGCGGCTCCTAACTCCACGAGACGCTTCGGTCCTGCCAATGAAGTCAAAGAACGACTTCACCGGTCGGCCTTTCGATGGACAGGACGTCCTAGTGCCGACGTTGCCACAGGACGCGGCGTTTTTAGTCGGCCAGCGCTTGTCGGACTTGCACAGGATGTGCTGACGGCGACGTTGCCACAGGAAGTGGCGTAGTTAGTCGCCGTTCCTTATACAAGGCGCTTGCGCTTTTCTTATCAGGGTTATTTCATTTTTCTTTTCGCACGTCCATCAGCAGCTTTTGAGCGGGCCAATGCTTCAAGGTCGGCCTGATCGGCAAGCTCACGATTGAATTCAACATCGATTCCATCTGTTTTCATGTTTTTAGGAACCTGTGGAAGTGATGCACTATTTTTGCCACGTGATTTCTGTCCTCTGGAACGTCCCATTCGAAAAAACCCCTTTCTAAATTGAAAAAGTACGGAAATGAATTATTTCCGTACTTTTAGGATTTGCCATAAGTGTCTTCTTAATGCCTAATATCTCTTTCCAGCTGTATAGCCGCCAGCCCTGTCAGCCTTTTTGAATTCATGGCTGTATGTAAATTCCTGCATGCTTGATAAAGTACTTTTTGTTTTGTCCTTTTTCTTTTTTTCCATTTTGCCCACCCTTTCAAAATGATTTACTTTACAAGTATCTCCTTCTTGAAAAGTTTTAATCGAATTTATTTTCCGGAAATATCCTTTAACGCGTCCTGTAGATGGGGAAAGTGGAATTCGAAGCCAGCACGGAGCAGTTTTTCTGGCAAGACACGCTGACCTTCTAGCACGAGTATACTCATTTCCCCGAGAATCAGTTTTAGCAAAAAGGAGGGGACAGGCATCCAATGTGGTTTGTTGATAACCTTAGCCAGAGTCTTTCCGAATTGATCCATGTTAACAGGTTCAGGTGATGAGAAATTAACCGGGCCAGTTAACTGATTATTTTCAATCGCAAACATAATACCACCTACAACATCTTTGATATGGATCCATGATAACCATTGCTGGCCTGAACCGATTTTTCCGCCGCCAAATAATTTATATGGCATAACCATCCGGGGTAGAGCACCCCCTTTTTCATCAAGAATAACGCCAAAACGGCAAAGTACAACACGTACTCCTGAGTCACTGGCCGCACTGGCGGCTGTCTCCCAACGAGCAACCGTTTCAGCAAGAAAATCATTTCCCTGAGCAGACTGCTCCGAAAACTCTGCAGTCACCGAAGTGCCATAGTAACCAACCGCGCTCGCATTAATAACGACTTCCGGTTTCAGCTTTAATTTTCCGATTATCCGATTTATTTCTGACGTAGCCCGAAGACGGCTTTCAAGTATTTCTTGTTTATATTCATCTGTCCATCGGTGGTTGATCGTTGCACCGGCAAGGTTGACAATTGCATCTATCCCTTCGAGCGCTTTTTCGGGCTGGTCGCCGTCATTGAGCCATTGAATAAATTGAGGATTTGCACTGGAATTTATTTTGCTCCGAGTTAAAATAATCACTTCATGGCCATTGCGGATCAATTCACTGCTTAATGCTTTGCCGACAAGACCGGTACCTCCGGAAATCGCGATTTTCATTAGTATTCCCCCTTAAGCTCCACTACTTTTATATATTACTTCCTATCGCATGATAAACCTTCTTTTAATGTGTTAAAGTTAGGTATGAGGATTAGTAGAAGAAACTATTCTTGCTAAACAAGGCCTTGAGAGGTGAAATCACATGCCAATTATTTCTAAAATCTCCGTTCAGAAACATAATAAGGACCGTTATAGTATTTTTACCGACAGTGGACGCGGTGAAGAATATGCTTTCAGTGTAGATGAAGATGTTCTCATTAAATATCAATTGAAAAAAGGGATGGAGCTTGATGATTTTGGCGTAACAGAAATGCTTTTCCAGGATGATATCCGGAAGGCATATAATATGTCCATTAACTATCTGGCACACCGGATGAGATCCGAAGCAGAAGTGCGAACTCATCTGAAGAAAAAAGAAGTGGCAGAGCCTGTCATAAAAGAAGCCATTCACAAATTGCATGATTTGAAATTTTTGAATGACGAGGATTTTGCTCTTGCCTATGTTCGGACGCAAATCAATACAACGGATAAAGGGGCAGAGGTTATGAAAAGGGAATTAAAGGAAAAGGGAATACGCCCAGATATCATTTCTAAAGTAGTGGATGAGGTCTCATTCGATGACCAGCTCGAAAAGGCTATTAAGCTCAGTGAGAAATATGCCTTGAAAAATAAGAAGGATTCTTCGAGGATTTTGAAGCAGAAAATTGAACAAATGCTGCAAAGGAAAGGGTATGCCTTCCCGATCATCCGTGCAGCATTGGAGCAAACAGAAGTGGAAAAAGAAGATGACAGCGAAATGGATGCTCTCCGATATCAGGGAGAAAAACTCCATAACAAGCATGTGAAGCTTCCCGCACGTGAGTATAGACAAAAAATGAAAATGGCTTTATATCGGAAAGGATTCCCGATGGAATTAATCGATGAATTCATAAATGAGAAGGAAAATGAGGATTAAAAAAAATCATGACAATCGTCATGATTTTTTTGATTCTATCACAATTTCATCCTTTTCTAGATTGTTGATAATAATATCTGCAACCTCTGCAGCAGTCCTGAATCTTGATGGATCGTCGATATGGTCGCTGCCTTCCCAGAAGGGAGTATCCATTCCGCCCATATAAGCAGCAACGAATCGGATTTCAGTTCCTTCATATTCCTTCTGCATGCTTTCGGTAAAGCCCCTTACAGCAAACTTGCTTGAGCAATACACAGCTTCATTTTTCTTGCCGCGCAGCCCGGCAGTGGAGACGATGTTCAGTACAATACCTTCTTTGTTCAATTCTAAATATGGAAGGATGGCTTTTGTCATTTGAATCGTTCCGAATACATTGGTCTGGAACATTCCCTCGATGTCCTGGTCGGAGATTTCAGAGAAAGGACCAAAATAGCCGACTCCAGCGTTATTAACGAGACCGTAGAGTTCGTGCTTTTTGCTAAGGAGAAGAGCCTTCTCTTTTACATCCTCCAGATTTCGGATATCTAGCTCAAGGGTGGTTGCACTCCCACCTGATTGCTCAATTTGAGCCTGAACGTCTTTTAGTTTATCTTCTGTTCTTCCGGTTAAAATCATATGGTAGTTTTGTTTGGCCAACAGCAGAGAAAGTTCTTTTCCAAGGCCTGATCCTGCTCCAGTCATGATGATCGCTTTCATGGTAGCCTCCTTAAGATAACATGCTATAATTTAGTTATATATCAAATAATCGAATGTTAAAAGCAAGAACAATCCAGGAGTGAAAAATATGAGCAGAGATAAACGTTACAGCGAAATGACAGAGTATGAATTGAACCAGGAAATCGCAAGCCTTCGTGATAAGGCAAGAAAAGCCGAGCAAATGGGCATGGCGAGCGAGCTAGCCGTATATGAACGCAAAACCGCCATGGCAAAATCGTATATGTTGAATCCGGATGATTTCGAACCGGGAGAAATTTATCAGATTGAGGGAGATCCAGGCTCTTACTTCAAGATTGATTACATGAATGGAGTGTTTGCCTGGGGAGCACGCTTAAGTGGTGAAGGAAACGAAGAAGCACTGCCCATTTCGCTTTTGGTAAAATTGGAGCAAAACCAGGAGTAACTCTCCTGGTTTTACAATTTAATGATCCTTTATTGCTGCAGTCGTATCATCCTCACGGTGTGAAGAAGCATACATGCGTTCCTGCGGATGAGTATTGATGGTACCGTCAGCCCTTTTTGAGGCATATTCTGCTTTTGCCCGCGGCTCACCTTCGAACTTGTTGTTGTTTTGGTTTGGGAAGTTGGTTACTTTATTTCGCATATTGGCCTCCGTGACGGGTATTATTACGTGTAAGCCCAAAAGCTGCACGCATCTATAGTATTGGATAAACATAAACGTTGCATAACTATAATAAAAATTGGCAAAGGATGAGCACCATGCATGAATATCATGAACATTTAGCCAGGCTGCTTCTGGAAAAAAACAGAGATATCCCATATGAAAAGGCATTGACATGGGTGGAACTATTATGGGGCGACTTCGAAGCAACCTATGCCAAAGCCGGCCATAATTACATGGGAAGTGAAATGACCGAAAAGGTAGTCCGCCAGTGGATCGAGCATTACGGTTCTCAGCTCCATGAATTTGTCGCGAGGAATCCTAAGTATAAACATTTATTGGAGCAGGACGCAGATCAATCAAAACCTCATTAATGTGTTTTAAGAACACCATCGAGTTGTTCCAATAAGGGTCATTGGAACAACTCGATGGATGAGAAAAGCCAATCCAATGTTCCAATAAGGGTCATTGGAACAACCCAAGGATGAGAAAGGCCAATCCAATGTTCCAATAAGGGTCATTGGAACAACATAAGGATGAGA
>NZ_JBAVFI010000221.1:0-5158 GCF_049588175.1 Mesobacillus sp. | reverse complement strand
AAATATTATCGCGAATACAACTCCAACGTCCACCGCGGCGTCCATACACTTGGAACAAAAGCTACGGATGGTTATGAAGGAGCAAGGGAAAAGGTTCGTAAGTTCATAAATGCAAAATCTATTGAAGAAATCATTTTCACCCGTGGAACAACCACTGCGCTGAACACAGTAGCTGCAAGCTATGGCCGTGATAATCTCAAAGAAGGCGACGAAATTGTCATCTCTTACATGGAGCATCACAGCAACATCATTCCATGGCAGCAGGTGGCAAAACAAACGGGTGCTACGTTAAAATATCTTGACCTGCAGGAGGACGGAACGATTTCTCTTGATACTGTAAGGGAAACCATTACAGAGAATACGAAAATCGTTTCAATCATGCAGGTATCCAATGTCCTTGGTGTCATGAACCCAATCAAGGAGATTGCCGAAATTGCTCACCAGCATGGAGCAATTATGGTCGTGGATGGCGCACAAAGTGCTCCTCACATGAAGATTGATGTTCAGGATCTCAATTGCGATTTCCTTGCATTTTCTGGACATAAAATGTGCGGCCCGACTGGTATCGGTGTACTATACGGCAAGAAGGCACTTTTAGAAAAAATGGAGCCGGTTGAATTTGGCGGTGAAATGATTGACTTCGTAGGGCTCTACGAGTCAACATGGAAGGAGCTTCCTTGGAAGTTTGAAGGCGGTACGCCGATCATCGCTGGTGCAATTGGACTTGGTGCAGCGATCGACTTCCTTCAGGATATTGGTCTTGATAATATCGAAAAGCATGAGCACGCTTTGGCTGCTTATGCAATGGATAAAATGTCAGCAATCGAAGGCATGACAATCTACGGACCGAAGGAAGCTGGAAAGCGTGCAGGACTTGTAACCTTCAATCTTGATGATGTGCATCCTCACGATGTGGCAACTGTACTTGATGCTGAAGGCATCGCCGTTCGAGCGGGCCACCATTGTGCACAGCCTTTAATGAAATGGCTGAAGGCGTCAGCGACAGCACGTGCAAGCTTCTACCTGTACAATACAGAAGAAGATATTGACAAGCTGGTAGCAGGCCTTGTCAAAACAAAGGAGTATTTCAGCGATGTCTTTTAATAATTTAGATAACCTTTATCGGCAAGTTATTATGGATCACTATAAGAACCCTCGCAATAAAGGTGTTTTGGATGAAGGCAGCCTGACAGTCAACATGAACAACCCTACATGCGGCGACCGCATCCAGCTTACGATGAAAGTCGAAGATGGCAAGGTTACGGATTCAAAGTTTGAAGGGGAAGGCTGTTCGATTTCAATGTCCTCTGCTTCAATGATGACGCAGGCGATCAAGGGAAGAAGTGTTGAAGAAGCTCTTAAGCTTTCGAAGATTTTTTCTGACATCATGCAGGGCAATGACTATGATGAAGATGAATTAGACCTTGGTGATATTGAAGCTCTTCAAGGGGTTGCAAAATTCCCAGCAAGGATTAAATGCGCGACGCTTGCCTGGAAGGCGATGGAGAAGGGCCTGAAGGAAGAAGAAGACAACCAATAAAGGTCATCATCGGATGATTTTACAAAGAAAGGCTGCAGGGGATTGGCCTGCAGCAGTACAACATCAAAGCGGGGAACAAGTTTCCTGCTTTAAGAATGGAGGAATTCGACGATGGCTAAAAAAATGCCAGAGATCGGTGATTATAAGTACGGTTTTGCCGACAAAGACGTTTCCATCTTCCGGTCTAAACGCGGTCTGACGCGTGAAATCGTTGAAGAAATTTCGAAACTTAAGGAAGAGCCGCAATGGATGCTGGACTTCCGTTTAAAGTCTCTTGAGCACTTCTACAATATGCCAATGCCTCAATGGGGCGGAGATATGGCTTCATTGAACTTTGATGAAATCACATATTACGTAAAGCCTTCTGAGCGCTCTGAAAAATCTTGGGATGAAGTTCCTGAAGAAATCAAGGCGACATTTGATAAGCTTGGTATCCCTGAAGCTGAGCAAAAATACCTTGCTGGTGTTTCTGCGCAGTATGAATCAGAGGTTGTATACCACAACATGAAGCAAGAGCTTGAGGATATTGGAATCGTCTTTAAAGACACAGATTCAGCTCTTAAAGAAAACGAAGATATCTTCCGTGAGCATTTTGGAAAAGTAATTCCTCCGACAGACAATAAGTTCTCAGCATTGAACTCTGCTGTTTGGTCTGGTGGATCTTTCATCTACGTTCCAAAGGGAGTAAAAGTAGATACACCACTACAAGCTTACTTCCGTATTAACTCTGAAAACATGGGACAGTTCGAGCGTACATTGATCATCGTTGATGAAGGCGCGCACGTACACTATGTTGAAGGCTGTACAGCTCCTGTTTACACAACAAACTCACTTCACAGTGCAGTTGTTGAGATCATCATCAAGAAAGACGCATACTGCCGTTACACAACAATCCAGAACTGGGCAAACAACGTCTTCAACCTTGTTACAAAGCGTGCGGTTTGTGAAGCAAACGCAACAATGGAATGGATCGATGGCAACATCGGCTCCAAGCTGACTATGAAGTACCCTGCTGTCATCCTTAAGGGTGAAGGAGCTCGTGGTATGACATTGTCCATCGCGATTGCGGGTAAAGGACAGCACCAGGATGCAGGTGCAAAAATGATTCACCTTGCACCAAACACATCTTCAACAATCGTATCAAAATCAATTTCCAAGCACGGCGGAAAAGTAACATACCGTGGTATTGTCCACTTCGGACGCAAAGCCGACGGCGCCCGCTCTAACATTGAGTGCGATACGTTAATCATGGATAACAAGTCAACTTCAGACACAATTCCATACAATGAAATCCTGAACGATAACATTTCTCTTGAACACGAAGCGAAGGTTTCCAAGGTATCAGAAGAGCAGCTATTCTACTTGATGAGCCGTGGAATTTCGCAAGAAGAAGCAACAGAAATGATCGTAATGGGCTTCATCGAGCCATTCACAAAAGAATTGCCAATGGAATATGCAGTTGAAATGAACCGCCTCATCAAGTTCGAAATGGAAGGTTCAATCGGTTAATGATAGTTATGTGAATCCACCTGCTAAGTCAGGTGGATTTTTTTATATATTGAAAAGAGATTCAGGCATCCGAATTTTGCTCTCAGTTGGTAAATAGTAAAGCGAAATGGAAAACCGTGCAATTCTGCCACTTTTTCGTGCAATTTATTTGATTGACTTTGCAAGATTAAGTCCGTTTTTCGTGCAAAAGAATGCCACCGAATGTGCAATTATGATAGAAAACATTGCAATCAATCAAGACTTGATCCAATATTCATTTTACTAGCAGGTGTCAGGTTGTTTCTCCAATTCAATTATGGGGAAATATGCTATCATGAAACTAAAATGGAGGTGCACAGATGATCATTGTTGGCTTAACAGGTTGGGGAGACCATGACAGTTTATATGAAGGCAAGGTTGCCCCGCGTGATAAACTCAAGGAATACTCCAGCCACTTTCCTGTGGTCGAGGTGGATGCCTCTTTTTACGCTGTGCAGCCTGTAAAGAATGCGGTTAGATGGGTCGAGGATACACCGGACAATTTTCAATTCATTGTAAAAGCTTATCAGGGAATGACAGGTCATCAGCGCGGTGAGATTCCTTTTAATGATAAAAATGAGATGTTCGATGCCTATAAAGAATCGCTCAAGCCATATTTGGAAGCGGATAAGCATGGTATGACATTATTTCAGTTTCCGCCATGGTTTGATTGCCGCCGTGAAAATGTGGAATACTTACGATGGTGCAGGGAGCAGATGGGTGACATCGAATGTGCGCTTGAGTTCCGAAATCAAACGTGGTTTGATGGCGAGATGCGCGAAAAGACACTTGATTTTATGAAAAAAGATAATTGGATCCACAGCATTTGCGACGAACCTCAGGCAGGAATTGGTTCGATTCCAACTGTTCTGGCGTCTACCCACACGGAGAAGGTCCTTGTCAGGTTCCATGGCAGGAATGTTCACGGATGGAACAAGAAGGGCAATGCTCAGGATTGGCGTGAAGTAAGGTATCTTTACCGATACAACCAGCAAGAATTAATGGAATGGTCCGAGCATCTAAAAGAGCTTGACGCAAGTACAAAGCAGGTCTATGCTCTATTCAACAACAATTCTGGCGGAGATGCTGCTGATAATGCCAAGCAGATGCTAGACATATTAAATATTGAATACGCCGGACTGAACCCAAGGCAGCTTGATTTATTTTAGACCAAATTTTAAACTCCATAAAATATAACTAGACCCCTTCCGAAATTAGGCAGGGGCACTTCATTTTAAAAGAGGAATGATGGTTTGATGGAAGAAATAATTCACATTTACCATACGAATGATTTGCACAGCCATCTTGAGCATTGGCCAGGTATCCATAAACTCTTGACTGAGCGGAGGACCTGGCATGAAGAGGCCGGTGATGAGGTGCTGATTTTCGATATCGGCGATCACATGGACCGATGGCATCCCCTCTCCGACGCGACCAGGGGCAAGGCGAATTGCTGCTTGTTGAATGATGCGGGCTACGACGCGGCAACAATCGGAAATAACGAAGGAATCACTCTTCCTTTCGAGGATTTGGATTCAATGTATCTCGAAAAATCATTCGAAATGCTCGTGGCAAATCTTTATAAGCCTGATGGAAGCAGGCCTGCATGGGCAAAGCCGTATCATGTATACATAAGTAAAAAGGGTACAAGAATTGGTGTTATCGGCGTGACGGTGAACTTTGCGCGCTTTTACGAGCAGCTTGGCTGGAAGCTGGCTGATCCAATTGATGAACTTAAGAAATGTCTCGCGGAGCTTAAGGGGGAGACGGATATCATCATCCTGTTATCCCATCTTGGCATTCATGATGATGAACTCATTGCCGGGATGTGTCCGGAAATCGATGTGATACTTGGAGGACATACACACCACATTTTACACGAGGGAAAAGAAGTGGGATCTACCTTGCTTGCAGGAGCGGGTAAGCATGGGTTTTATACCGGTCATGTCTCACTCAAGGTCGACGAACAGTCGAAGCAAATCATTAATAAAAGAGCCGTTCTGTATGATATGAATGAGGCTGAAAAAGCTGACAATGAGCTGCAGCTGTCCGATGGGTATTACGCCGAAGGAAAAAGGCTAATGGCTACAA
>NZ_JBAVFI010000220.1:0-4032 GCF_049588175.1 Mesobacillus sp. | reverse complement strand
AGCGAAATCAGCTGTCATAGCACCTATTCCAACAAGCCAGGAAGGAATAAATCCTTTAGTCACTCCCTGCTTGATCAGTTCTAAATTAACCGGTCCGATAGAAATGGCTAAAGTAATTCCAAAAACTAGGTATTTTAATAATAATTCCATGTCATTATCTTTCTAGCAATTCTAGAATTCCTTCCGTATTAATAACTGTGGCAAATTCGTCGGATAAACTGACAAGAGCCAAGTTATGAATCTCTTCAGCACTGTACAATTTTCCGTCAAAACTAATTCGTTCAAAAGTAGCGGTAGCATCAGATACAATGAAAGGAGTGAAGCCAAGGTTTTTTGCCATTCTTGTCGTCGTGGAAACACAATGATCGGTTGTTAATCCTACAATAACAAGGGTTTCAATTTCAGCTTCCTTTAAATGATTTTCAAGGTTCGTACCAATAAAGGAACTGTTTACATTTTTTATCATCACAGGTTCTCCTGGAAGAGGAGCGACAATTTCTTTTATATCACGTCCTGGATGATGTGGGAGGGAAGGATTACTGATGTGTTGTATGTGAACGATTGGTCGATTCGTTTTTCTCCACTTGTTTAATAATGTCGCCATATTCTCTTCGGCGTTTAAATTATTTCTCACACCATTTTCAGGACTATCAAAGTGATTTTGAACATCGATTATTATTAAAGCTGTGTTTGTTGATATTTTCATAAAAAATTCCTCCTAAGTGTTTTTAAATTGATGAACTTAATTCCATGACTTTTAAGTCGTTTGCATTTTCTATAAGCAAACAAATTTATTTCATGTAATTTAGCTCCTTACAAAAATTGTATGCTAAAATTACTTATTAGTAAAATTGAAATAACTAAACTAGATGTTCAGTATTTCTGATAATGAGGAGTGGATTCAAATAGAAATCCGTCAACTTCAATCTTTTAAAACAGTGGCCGAGTTGAATAGTTTTACAAAGGCCGCTCAGACACTTCAGTACTCACAGGCATCCATCACTGCTCATATTCAGCAACTTGAGGATGAGATTGGTTCTCCTTTATTTGACCGATTGGGAAAACAAATTCAATTAACCATAATGGGGAAGGAACTGTATCTTCATGTAGTAGAATTACTAACGGTATATTCTAAGATCAAACATATTTCATCTAACGATAATACAATCAAGGGTGAAATCCGCATTGGTGCATCCGAATCCATGACCGTATACAAGTTGGGATCGGTGATATCAAAGTATAAAAAGGATTATCCTGAGGTTACTTTTTCCCTCATTAATGATAATTGCATGCCTCTACGAGATAGACTCCATTCGGGAGAGTTAGACATTGCGATTACATTAGAACCAAAGGTAAATGACCCACTGTTACATACAGAAATCTGGTCGGAAGAACCATTAGTATTTGTTGGGGAAAGAAACCATTCCGTCAAGACAATTGAGGAAGCGGATGGAGAGTGTATTATTTTTAGTGCGAATAATTGTGTGTTAAGGCAATTTTTCGAAGGGTTCTTGGTTGAAAACGGAATCAGTACTTATAATCATTTGGAGTTTTCTAGTATGGAAGCCATGAAACAGTGTGTTGTAAGTGGGTTAGGAATCAGCCTGATGCCATACCTAAGTGTAGAATCATTATTGCGAGAAGAAAAAATGAAAGTCGTTGAGTCTTCATGCGAGAATCCGATGTTCTATGCGCAAATCTCCTATCACAAAAACAAATGGTTGTCGAAAGCTCACAAGAAGTTTTTGGAAATGATTTTGGAAGGCAACTAAATACGTTTAAATATTTAGATCTTTGAGCTTGAAGAAGAATTTCGATGTACTAAATTTCGAGAATAATAAACCAGGAATAAAAACAATGATTAGGTGCTCGAACACCTAATCATTACAACTGGTTGAATTGAAGCATGATACTAAACAAGATAAATATTAATCGAAGTACCAGAAGAAGTAAGATCCCAAAAGCTTTTCAATCTTAGTTTGGTAGGTTTTAATCTCATTTCCCTTACTTTTAATCCTAGTTTCATAGATGGATCTCATATAATACCAGTTAAACCAATTTTTATACCAGTTGCTCTTTATTTAATACCGGTTAGACCGATTTTAATACCAGTTGGCCTTCATTTAATACCTGTTAGAAAATCGCGAGGATGTTTCTTTTGCTTCAATGATTAAAAAGCGCGAAATATTAATCGATGTACAACTTTATTTTTTCCCTTTATCCACTTGATATCAATATCGTCAAAACCTTATGCCCCTTCAGATTTCAACTCCCGAATGAAACAAAAGAACCGTCCCCATGTTCACAAAAAAAGGCTGAACAAGAAGATTCCTGTTCAGCCTCATGATTATTTCTTTTTAACTAATTCATACCCATTCTGCTGGATGGCGTATTCTACACCTTGCTGAAGACTTGAGAAGGATTGAATCCCTTCTATTTTTATGTTTGAACTTAATATTTGGATGCTCAGTTCAGCTGACACGCCGACAATAAAGCATTGACCTCCGATCAGGCGGATCGACTGAATCAATTTTTGGATGCCGTGAATGGTATATGAATCGACATGCTTAATACCCGTTAAGTCGATTAATAGGTATTTAGCTTTTAGTTTGGTCAGTTCAACTAAAGCCTTTTCAATTAAATTGCTGAGCCGCTCATCATTGTACTTGCCAATCAAAGGGATGACAAGAATATCCTTAAGAACCGGGATGACTGGGGAGGAGAGTTCTTGAATCAAAGAAGAAAGCTCTTCCGTACGTGATTCCACCTTTTTCTCCAATTCCGTGATGTTTTCCTGCTCTTTTTTTCTCGCTAATTCATGGATGTTTTGCGAAATGGTCACAGCAGATGGAAAAATCTCTATTTCATCATAATCATGGCCTTCAAGCTGGCTATTCACCATTTTATACCACATGTTTTGCTTGAAAAGTCCGCTGAAAATGCCTGCCCAATGGCTTGGAAGCAACACTCCAGCTTTATTTTTATCAGCAAGCTTGAAAATGCGATGTTCCCAGCTATTTCGTATTCTCAAGATAGCCGTTTTCTCTTCATAGGAGTATTCATGAATTTCAAAAATTCCCCAGCCAGCGCTTTTGTATATATCACTATATTCATTCAACAGCTGAACCACATCGGTTCTGCCTTCATAATAAGTGCTTACGAGCTGTCCCATGCGAAAACCCGTCACTTCATAAACGGTCTTCGACACATCATTTCCAGAAATTTCTTCAATCGTATTTAAAAACAGCTCGATCGCTGAATCCCAGAAAAGCAATGCTGGGGCACCATCAAATGTAAGTTCTCCTTCGTTGATATTCCATACGAACTCATTTTTGTTCACTTTTATCTGATATTTAGAATTGCCCATTATTCTCTCCCTTGGTAAAAATGAATTAGTTCCATTTTACCTCAAACAAAAGTAAAATACTAATTCACTAGTCCGATAAGAAAGCTCTTTCTGAGATTTGAATTCAAGAATTGTGACTTCAATAATGAGGAGTAAATAGATATTTCCCTTTGCTTTTAGGTATGCCCCTACTCATTTCGCCACCCAAACGAGACAATAGTACCTTCCCCATGTTTATTTATTGTGCCTCCCGCTCATATTTCAGCACATATACCGGTTCATTTTGCATCCACTCTGCAAACAGCACATCTTCATAATGATGGATTTTTTGCTTTTCTAACTCCTTTTTCAGCCACTGTTCATCAAACCCGGCTTCTTTTAAATTTTCACTGACTACTTCTCCGTCGATGATCAAATTAATCGGTAAGCTCGGAGCCTCTGCTTTGATTTTCAAATCACTATTTTTCGGTGTGTCGTAATCCGCCTTAGGGAGGACACTGATCATCCCATTCGTTTCAATAATCGCATATTCTACTTCTCTCAAGGAGAAATACCCTTGCTGTCTGATTAAGCTTTGGAGCTGATTGATATCCAGCTTTGCTTTTTTCAAGGCGTCGTATTTAATCTGGCCTTTATGTACGACAATATTGGGTTCACCTTCTAATAATTTTCGTGATCCGATAAAC
>NZ_JBAVFI010000219.1:0-7216 GCF_049588175.1 Mesobacillus sp. | reverse complement strand
TCTACCTTCATTGAAACATCATTCGTCTTTTCGAGCGATGTAGAGGAAGGGAGCTGGAAGGTAGCCACAAGCAGCTTTTGTTCCTCGTTAGGGATAAAAGTAAAGCCAAGACCTTTTACAAGGAACCCTGAGCCTGCCAAAAGCAGGAATGAAAGTATAATGACAAGTGCTTTATGGTTGAGTGACCATTTTATGGCACTTGCATATGCGCGCTGCATTGCGCCTTCCTTTTCTTCCTTAGGTACCATTTTAAATGAAAACTTTGCAAGGATAGGAACGATCGTGATCGCTACGATTAATGATGCAAGCAATGAGAATACAATTGTCAGTGCAAATGGAAGGAAGAATTCTCCGGTAATCCCGCCTACAAGCCCCAGAGGCAGGAATACGACGACTGTTGTTATGGTCGAAGACGTGATTGCTTTCAGGATTTCTTTTGTTGAATCCTGGATCAGGTCATCCGTCATTCCTTCTTTTGTCTTCCGGACCCTCCTGAATATATTCTCGATTACCACGATGCTGTCATCCACAACTCGGCCAACAGCAACGGCCATGCCTCCGAGTGTCATGATATTCAGGGAAATATCGAGCTGATTAAGGAAGATAGAAGAGATTAACAGCGAAAGCGGTATTGAAACGATGGCTATGATTGTAGCCCTGAAATTTCTTAGAAAAATAAGTACCGCAATCGATGCGAATAGTGCTCCCAACAATCCTTCTTTTACTAATGTATTAACTGACTTTTCGATGCCCTCTGCCGAATCAAATCCAATTGCGTAGTCCAGGCGGTCGCTATAGCTGTCTATTACGGCTAATACTTTTTCAGCAATCTCTACGGTATTGGCATCCTGTTTTTTCGTGATCGCCATTGATAAAGATTCTTTTTCATTGTAGCGGGTGATTTCTGGCTTTTCTGTTACTACCTTGATGGTGGCTATATCACCAAGTTTTATTGCCGGAGCCTCAGGTGCGAATTTTGATTTAATCAGCAAGTTTTCAAGCTCTTTGATTTCTTCAATTTTCTCTTGTACCCTGATTGGGACCTGGATTTCATTTTCGTTCAGGTTTCCAGCTGGAAAGCTGAACTTTTTTGAGTTAATCGTTTCTTTAATTTCATTTAAGCTAAGTGCGAGTTGGGCTGCCTTTTTCTGATCAACGGTTATCTGGAGTATATCCTCAGTCTGCCCGCCAACGGAAACACTGTTAATTCCCTGAATTTTATTAAGTTGAGGAATGATTTCTTCATTTACTAGCTGCTCAAGGTCTTGATTATCTTTGGCAAAAAGTGAAATGTTAAAAATAGGGAAGGAGCCAAAGGAAAATCTGTTTACATTCGTCTGTACATTTTCCGGAAGTCCAGCCTCTTTTATATAGGTATTTACTTGCTGCTCGGCATCATCCAAATCTGTATTAAATGGGAACTCTAGATTGATGATGGCGATGCTTTCAAAGGATGAGCTCTGCATCTTTTTGATGCCTTCAATACCTTTTAATTTCGTTTCAAGTTTTTCCGTTACCTGTTCATTAATATCCTGTGGGGAAGCACCAGGATACAATACTTCGATTGAAAGTTGGGGGAACTCGATATTAGGGAGCAAATCCACCTTTAAACGTGTAAAGGAATACAATCCGCCAAGAATTAATAAGAAGGAAATGATGAAAACAGCAAAAGCATTCTTTAAACTGAATTTTGTCAAAAACTGCATAAGGTTAACCTCTTTTCTAAAAATGTATGCTTTTATTCTATACGCGTTTTATGTACTTTTCATTTTCAAACTGTAAAAAATGTAAAAAAACTTAAAAAGGCCCGGAACAATGTCCGGGCGTCTGCATTATTTACGTTTAATTGTGATTGTGTCATTTTCGATTACTGCATTGAGTTCATTTTCATCAGGCTTTTCAAGAATGAAGTCGGCGATTGAATCCTCAAGCTGCTCTTGGATGGAACGGCGAAGTGGACGTGCGCCGAAGGCAGGGTGAAATCCAAGCTCCGCTAATTTCTCTTTTACTTCATTAGAAACTTCTATGCTGATATTTTGTTCTTTGAGGGTATTTTTCAGTTCAGCAAGCATCAGGTCGACAATTTGAAGAAGACTTTCCTTCTCAAGTGACTTGAATTCTATAATGCTGTCAAAACGGTTAAGGAATTCCGGCTTGAAGAACCCGCCAAGTGAATCAAGAATGCTTGATTCAGCAACAGCCCCGCTCTTATCAAATCCAACCTTAATGGTTTTGTGTCCAACGCCTGCATTGCTTGTCATGATGATGACTGTATCTTTGAAACTCACTGTCCGACCCTGGCTGTCAGTCAAGCGTCCATCTTCAAGTATTTGCAGGAACATATGCTGGACGTCAGGGTGAGCTTTTTCGATTTCATCGAGCAGGATGATGCTATAAGGGTTACGACGGACTTTTTCAGTCAATTGGCCAGCTTCCTCGTGTCCTACATATCCTGGTGGTGAACCGATCAGTTTGGAAACACTATGCTTCTCCATATATTCACTCATATCGAGACGTACCATTGCGTCCTTAGAACCGAATAATTCGTCAGCAAGTGTTTTGGTTAATTCTGTCTTACCCACACCAGTTGGTCCAACAAACAGGAATGACCCAATTGGCCGGTTTTTGGATTTCAAGCCTGCACGGCTGCGGCGGATCGCTCTTGCAACCTTTTGGACAGCTTCTTCCTGTCCAATGACTTTGTCATTCAGGTTAGCAACAAGATTCTTCATCTTTTCCTGCTCATCTTCCTGCAGCTTTCCTACAGGGATTCCCGTTTTCTTTTCGATGATTTCCTGGATATGCTGAACTGTAACGACCGAACGGGCTGAATTTCCGTTTGCATTTATACCTTTTTCAAGCTTTGTCTCTTCGTCACGGAGCTTAGCAGCAGTTTCATAGTCTTCCTGCTTAAGTGCCTGTTCCTTTTTCTTCGCAATTTCAGCAAGGCGGCTCTCCGCATCGTTTTGATTTGTGTAATCAGATGCAAGATTTATTTTTGAACCGGCTTCATCCATTAAGTCAATCGCTTTATCAGGGAGGAATCGATCCTGGATATAGCGGTGTGAGAGCTGAACGCATGCAATGATAGCATCTTTTTCAAATGAAACTTCATGAAAGTCTTCATACTTAGACTGGATTCCCTTCAGGATTTCAATTGCCTCGTTCACAGTTGGTTCAAGTACATGCACAGGCTGAAAGCGTCTTTCTAGAGCTGCGTCTTTTTCAATTTGGCGGTATTCTTTCAGCGTAGTCGCCCCGACGACCTGCAGTTCACCACGTGCAAGCGCTGGCTTCAGGATATTTCCTGCATCCATGGAGCCTTCAGCAGACCCGGCGCCAACAAGCTGGTGAATTTCATCAATAAATAAAATGATGTTCTTGCGAGCCTGCAGTTCTGAAATCAACTGTTTCATTCTTTCTTCAAATTGTCCGCGGATCCCTGTATTGGAAACCATTGAAGCTACATCTAACAGGTAAATTTCTTTGTTTTTCAATTTATTCGGTACATTGCCTTCTACAATTTTTAATGCGAGACCTTCAGCGATGGCTGTCTTACCAACGCCGGGTTCACCAATGAGAACTGGATTGTTTTTGTTTCTTCTGTTTAAAATTTCGATGACACGCTTTACTTCTTCGTCGCGGCCGATAACAGGATCGATCAGGCCAGTCTTGGCAATCTGGGTCAAGTTTCTTCCGAATTGGTCAATAAATCCATTTCCGCTTCCTCCATTTTTAGGGGCAGGACCAGCAGGATTATGGCCAGGGATATTATTGTTCATGTTACCTGAAAATTGTTTAAACATATCGTTAAAAGGCGAACCTCCAAAACCGGCAAATCCGGACATTTGGCTGCCGAAGGATGAGCCTAATTTTTCTCGCTCTTTATTGTAGCAATCTTCACAGAGCATTAAATGCTTCTGATTACCGTTTAAATTAACTTTCAATTGAATATGTGCGTGTTTCTCCTGGCAATTTTGGCAAAGCATTTAAATTCCTCCTTCAAAGGTTTCAATTTCTAATTTTGATCAAACAAGTTGTTTTTTTTGACTTTGACTATCTTTGATCAATTTGCTTTTATTATACTTTGACCTGTTTTGACTTTCAATAATTTTGATTATGGTAATTTTTACATTTTTGTAACTAGTCTTTTTAAAAGCTCGTCATGGTTTGTCTTAGTTCACATATATTGAAAGGGAGGAGGGGAATGCTTTGAAGACAAACTGGGGAGCTGCCTTTCAAATCGCTGCTGTTTATGTTGGCACGGTCGTGGGTGCCGGCTTTGCGACCGGGAGGGAGATCGTCGAATTTTTTTCCCGCTTTGGCGTATTTGGATTGATTGGAATATTCATGAGCGGATATATGCTTATTTACATGGGCTCCAAGCTGATGAGAATTGCTGCCTCAATTGGAGCCCATTCATATGAAGAAATGAATGAACATCTGTTTGGGAAGTTTTTTGGAAGATTGATCAATATAGTCATGCTGGTCATGCTTCTTGGAGTATGTGCTGTTATGCTTTCTGGGGCCGGAGCTGTATTTGAAGAACAACTTGGGCTGGACAAATCACTTGGAGTATTCATTACAATCGCTCTTTCGCTTGCAGTCATGTTCGTCGGCTTGAAGGGAGTATTTGCAGTTAATACATTTGTTGTGCCAATGATGATTATTTTCAGTCTAATCCTATTTTTCCTATCAGTGCAATTGCCGGGTTTTATCGAACAAGTGGTTTTTATGCCATATGCAGAGGATGGATGGAAGTCCGTTGTGGCTCCATTTTCATACACAGCATTAAATCTTTCACTTGCTCAGGCGGTGCTTGTCCCAGTAGCAGCGGAAATTAAGGACGACAATACCGTGAAGTGGGGCGGAATTATTGGAGGCAGTGCCTTGACATTAATTCTCCTTTCCAGCCATTTGACCTTGATCATGCTGCCAGGATTTGAAACCTTTGAAATTCCGATGGCAGTAATCATGAAACAGCTGGCTTCTGGTCTGTACTGGATTTTTGTATTAATCGTTTATGGAGAGATTTTCACGTCAGTAATTGGCAATATCTTCGGTTTGGAAAGGCAGATCCAAAAATACATCAAGCTTCCTAGTATGCTCGTCGTATCATTATTGTTTCTGATTTGCTATTTCATAAGCCTAATCCATTATGGAACATTGCTTTCAATTCTATATCCCGTTTTTGGTTACATCAGCTTGATTTTTATTATTCTGCTATGGATGAAACCAGTAAATACAAAGAGTTGAATATTAGTTGTTAATATATGGTAATTTATGATAGAATTCAATTATAAATAAAAGCTTGGAAAGGTGTGAATGGCATGAAAAAGAAAGATTTAGTAATGTCTGTTCTGCTTAATGCTTTTTTAGGTTATCTTTGGATTCTTTTTATCGATCATATTATTGTGGTTGCAAATTCTCTCGATAACTTTGTTTTGGGGGTTATGGTCGTGATTGGAGGTACGACACTTTTTTGGGAAATTGTGAAAAGGGTAACTCCATTGAATGAATATCAAAATAGGCATCCTGTAAAAATTGCTGGATTTCTTTCCTTTGGGACTGTAATCACAGTTAATTTATTTGTATTCAATTTAATATAAAGGCGATTTAAACTTGACTGTGGATTTTCTCGTAGAAGTTTCAAAAAAACAAAAAATATCCAAAAACTCAGCCAAATAAAAAAGAAGGGAGGCCCCTTCTTTTTTATTTGTTCTCTTTAAGGATGGTTTTGCCCATTTCCAAAAAGGCATTCCTATGATCAGCATTATCCTTCGTGAATAATGTCAATTTGATTGGCTGTTGTTCATTTTTTATCAGATATGAAGTTACAGTCTCTGATCCGCTCTTTGTTTCCATTGCCCATGCATTTTCAAAGAAAGCATCATCAGGAATTTCGGCTTCCTTCACATCTGGTCCTACAGCTGTTAGCTGGGCTTTTGTGTTTTGTTCCATTAGAGCCCAATCGATATCTGCAGGAAGCAGTTCAATCCTCATAAAGACACTATCATCCTCATTCCAGAAAAGAACATCTTTATTCGGTTCTTCTCCAGTAAGTTCATATTCAGGTAAAACATACATAGAATAGTTTTGATTGTCATTGTATTTTAAGAAGGCTGTTTCTTCTTTCTGTTCACCATTGACTTTATAAGTAAAGTTTTGTTCAAGGATCCGAATTACGCCATCCTCGCCTTTATCTTCCGATTGCTTCTGTTCTGTTGTTTCTTGTCCATCAGCTTGCTCTTTTTCAGTATTTTCAGGTGCGGATGCTGGCTTTGAAGCGGTCGTCTTATCAGCAGATTGTTCAGCAGAACCACATCCTGCAATAAACATTGCTGACAAGCTCAGCACTGCAAAAGGTTTTACTAATTTGTTCATATATATTGCCCCCTGTATTCTCATTTGGTGTTAACTATTCTTTTAGACGCGATTGACACAAATAAGTTACAACCACTATACCCTAAAAAAAAGATAACATGTACAAGTTATGGGAACAATAAAAAAATGACCCAGTCAGGCCATTCAGGTCTGCGGGGTCATTTTTAACGAAGCGGAAGAAATACAAACAATAATAAATCAAAAACAATATGAGAAACAATAACTAGAGGAAGACTTCGCTTCCAGGCATATAAGATGCTCCATGCTAATCCAGCGATGATTGCAGCAAGGACCAGGATGAATTCTCCTGAATAAAGGTGAGCAGAGGCATATAGGAATACAGAAAGTCCGATGCTCATTTTCATCCCAAAATGTTTATTAAGGCGCTTTTGGATAAATCCTCTCCAAAAAATTTCTTCACCAGGAGCAATGATTAAAACGAGCACAAGATAATGCCAGATCATTTCTGGTGAAAATCTACTGTATAGTCGGGAAATTTGCGTGGTTAAAGGGAGGTTAAGAATATCTATAAATGAGCTTCCCAGCCAGAAGAGTCCAAAAAGGCCAAGTCCGGATGCAATCCCTATGGAAAAATATGATAAAGTCGAAGCCTGATCTTCGATTTCTTCATGTTTGATGGAATAACTGATTAACACTAGCATGGATGCTGTGAAAATATACCAGAATACTGTCTTGTCCTCGAAGGTAAAAAATAATAGTAGATGTGCGATCAATATACCTAAAATAAATCTGCGATCCGCCATCCATTTGTTCATTAAGACTAACCCCTTTCCAGAAACAAAACTTATTGTATCAAAAATTTGCTTAAAGT
>NZ_JBAVFI010000218.1:0-3456 GCF_049588175.1 Mesobacillus sp. | reverse complement strand
GGCTGGACTAATGGAAAGCTAACTCACTTCGATGGAGAAAGTATCGATGAGCATTTTACCCGGCTTAAAAAAGTACGTGAAGTGTTTCTTTCAGTTTTCAAGACAATGACAAAAGAGGATTGGCGGAAAGCCAGGGTACTTGAGGAATATGATGTAACCCCTGAATGGGTCGTTTATCACCTGATTGAACATGAATCACATCACAGGGGACAGATTTTTCAAATGCTTAGAGAATTAAGGAGCAATTGAGCAGACAGGGAAAATCTACTGGGAATGCCCTGATACAAGAGAACTTTGTGGCCTGTTTATTTGTGTGCCGGCTCATGTTATAATGAGGAACTTAGGTTAATTACGACTTTTGCTCATAATTGAACGGATGCCAAAAAAGTATCCGCCTAGCGATAAAATTTAGAGGTGTAAGAGAATGAATAAACGATGGACAATCGCGAAAATTAATGAATTTGTTGAGAAGAATTCAGAAAGTAAGCTGCTATCAACGGAATATCACGGTTTTTCTCAAAAATTATTATTTAAATGTGCATGTGGCAGCAACTTTGAAAAAACATTTACGAAGTTTAAAAATAATAACCAGCGCAAATGTGACGTCTGCCAGCCCCCAAAAGAATCACGCTAACCGGGAAGCATGGGGACGTACCTTATGCTTCCGTTTGTGAAAAGGATTTTTCACCGGTTTTCAATATTTTGTGCCGCACACCAGTCATCAACGCGGAGCAAAGGGTACGTCCCTTTGCTCGTAAATCCAATAAACGAAGTGCTGATTTCTATTAAATAGAAGTTGGCGTTTTTTTTATAGAAGATGATGTGCCAGGATACGTTTAAGGAGAAATAATATGTCAGTAAAAATCACACCTAATGGAGAGCAGTTGATTCTTCAACAAATCGTGGATTTGGAACAAGAATTGAAACAGGTACGCTTGGATAAAAATATTGCTTTTAATGCTTGCGGAGATGATAAGTTAGCCAATCCTAATTTTCATAAATTAGAGCAGGATGAACGAATCGTAGAAGAACGCATTCGTGAAATCCAACATCTGTATAAAACGGCTGAAGTGATTCAGTTCGATGAGCGCAATACGGAAATAGTTGAAATTGGCTCGATCGTAAAGTGTTCATGTGAATATCCCGATTTTACAGAAGAAGAAATCTATGAAATTGTTGGCTACGGTGAATCGAATATCGATCAGAACAAACTTTTCTATGGCACACCTGTTGCGATGAAGCTGATCGGTTTGAAAATTGGCGAGGAAACAAATTTGACCGTTCCATCAGGGAGAGTCAAATGCAAGGTTTTACAAATGTATCGCTCTTGGGACGAAGTATAAAAGAAGAAGCATGGGGACGTATCTTATGCTTCTGTTTGTTTACTAAAAGGGTCTTTCACCGGAGTTCAATATGATTGTGCTGGACACCAGTCAGTCATTTAAAGAAGCAAAGGGTACGTCCCTGTGATCAAGCATTTCCTTATCATGAGGAATGCTTTTTATTTTGTGAAAGTATTTACACTTCGATAAGAATATCTTTATAATCATTAATTATTTATTGATAATCGATAAAAACCGTGGTAAATTCAATCTGAACAATAATTAAGTGAGGTGCTTTTTATGAAACGGGAAACATTCTTTTTAAAGGTAGTTGTTTTTCTTATGGGACTTCCTGTCCTTGCATTGAGCATATTTGTGTTACCTGAGATCGCTGAATTTTTTGCGGAATTAAATCCAAAGCTAGATTTTTTGCAATATCCTTTTTTAATCGGTTTGTATGTAACAGTGCTTGCATTTTTCGCTGCATTGTATCAGACTTTAAGACTTTTAAGCTATATTGACAAGAACGAGGCGTTTTCGGACCTATCAGTAATGGCGTTAAAGAAGATCAAATACTGTGCCATCACCATCAGTGCCTTATTTGTGATATTCATGCCACTCATCTATCTCATGGCTGAGGTAGACGATGCCCCAGGGATCATCCTGATCGGATTGGTGATTATTTTTGGCAGTATGGTGATTGCCGTCTTTGCGGCTGTTCTTCAAAAGCTATTGAAAAATGCCATCGATATAAAATCTGAAAATGACTTAACGGTCTGAGGTGAAAGCAATGGCGATTATTATCAATATTGATGTGATGCTGGCTAAAAGGAAAATGAGCGTAACCGAACTTTCGGAGAGGGTTGGAATCACAATGGCTAACCTTTCTATATTGAAAAATGGAAAGGCAAAAGCGATTCGGTTTTCCACTTTGGAGGCCATTTGCAAAGCATTGGAATGTCAGCCGGGAGATATCTTGGAATACCGAAGTGATGATGACACACAGTAGCAGGAATTTTAACATGAATGAAAAAGGCAGCTTTCTTTTTCATGTATTTTTTAAAAGGGGAGGTCCTCATGAATGTAATCAAGGAGGCGCAAATCATCAGAGCACTAAAACAACTCGTTCGGTTTGGCTGGGAGCAGGCCCTATCCTGTTTATTTCCTGTCGTAATTTTTGCCTCTTTGGCTTTAACACAACTCATTCCACTTCCGTTCCTGCCGCGTTATGACTGGCTGCTCATCATCTGCCTTTTGATGCAGTGGGGGATGGTGCGCTCTGGACTTGAAACACGGGATGAACTTAAGGTGATCTCATTGTTCCACCTAATTGGCATCGCGCTTGAACTTTTCAAGGTCCATATGGGCTCCTGGTCTTATCCGGGGGAAGGATATTCTAAAATTTTCGGAGTGCCATTGTACAGCGGATTCATGTACGCAAGTGTAGCTAGTTATCTTTGCCAGGCCTGGAGACGGTTAAAGGTTGAACTGGTTAAGTGGCCGCCGTTTTTGCTGGTAGTACCTTTGGCAGCGGCGATTTACTTGAACTTTTTCACCCACCACTATTGGCTGGATGTTCGTTGGTGGCTATCAGGACTTGTCATGATCGTCTTCTGGAAATCATGGGTCACATACGAAGTGGATGGAACGCGTTACCGAATGCCGCTCGCCCTTTCCTTTGTGCTCATCGGATTTTTTATATGGATAGCCGAAAATATCGCAACGTTCTTTGGAGCCTGGGAATATCCAAACCAGGCCGATGCTTGGAGCCTCGTACATCTGGGGAAAGTGAGTTCATGGCTCTTATTAGTGATTGTCAGCTTTCTGATCGTCGCGACGTTAAAGCAGGTGAAGGGGAAGAATTCTGATAGCATAGATGCTGGTTCATTTTTATAACTGATAAGTATCTTTTTTGAAAAAGTCCAATCCATAGCAGAATTCAATTATTTTGAGTTTGGAGTTCTCCTGTACAAAATTTTGAATATGATAAGTGGGAAAAAGCAACGTTTGAATGTTGCTTTTTTTTCAGGTTGTTTTCTAAAAGATTGTTGTATTAATAGCTAACTTTATAAATAAGTTGATTGGAGCACGGGTCCGAGAACAACTCAACGAGAAAAAAGAGCGTCGAGTTGTT
>NZ_JBAVFI010000217.1:0-4183 GCF_049588175.1 Mesobacillus sp. | reverse complement strand
CCGCGAACCTCCAGCGAAACAGGATCCTTCAGGCGGATCGGCAGGGAGCGGATTGTCGTAAGATTAGACGTAATATCCTCACCTGTCGTCCCATCGCCTCGAGTCGCCCCGCGGACAAACATACCGTCTTCATAAATAAGTGAAACAGCAAGTCCATCAATTTTCAGCTCACATACATATGAAACCTTATCGCCGACACCTTGACGCACACGGCGGTCAAAGTCGCGAAGGTCCTGCTCATCAAAAGCATTTCCGAGACTTAACATTGGGATCGCATGCTGCACCTTGTTGAACATCGATAAAATCTCGCCGCCGATACGCCTTGTTGGAGAATCCGGCGTCTGCAATTCAGGGTACTGCTCTTCGACTTCAATCAATTCTCTTAATAATCTGTCGTATTCTGCATCCGGAACCGACGGCTGGTCGAGAACATAATATTCATATCCATATTGATTAAGCAGATTTTGCAAATCCTTGGCCTTTTTTTCAGCACTCTGAAAATCCATAAATCCAGCCCTTTCATAACTAGCGTTAAATTTAATGATGATTACGCTTTTTGGATTGGAGCAAATTTTACAAGCAGTCGTTTACGCCTTTTGAATCGGCGCGAATTTTGCCAGCAGCCGTTTGATTCCTGTTGGGCTTGGGAACGCAATATCAAGCTCCATTCCTTCTCCGGAACCTTTTACGCTGACAACTGTGCCTGTTCCCCACTTGCCGTGCTGCGCTTTGTCTCCAACCTTCCAGCCGATTCCCTCGCCGCCGCTTGTTGCTGCGACTGGACGGGCAACTGCACCTCGCTGTGGCATAGCTGTTCTTGCCGCTGGTCTGCCGCCGCTTGATGGAGCAGTTCTCTTTGGTTTCGGAGCTGCATCCTCGACCAGTTCAGCCGGGATTTCCTTGATGAACCTTGATTCTGGATTCATGTTCGTACGTCCAAACAAGGTACGCATCTGGGCATTCGTAATGAACAACTCTTCCTCGGCACGTGTAATTCCCACATAAGCAAGACGACGTTCTTCCTCCATCTCCATCTCTTCCATCAATGAACGGCTGTGAGGGAATACTCCC
Source organism: Mesobacillus sp. (assembly GCF_049588175.1). Classification (GTDB taxonomy): domain Bacteria; phylum Bacillota; class Bacilli; order Bacillales; family Cytobacillaceae; genus Mesobacillus. Next base: position 3,112 of record NZ_JBAVFI010000217.1, on the reverse strand, counting down.
TCTTCCATCCCGATTAAGAAAACGACTGGGAACTCAAGGCCCTTTGCGGAGTGGAGCGTCATCAGCGTGACAACATCCGTCTTCTTCTGGCCGTCATCATCGAGACGATCAATATCAGCGACCAGCGCCAAGTCTGTAAGGAACGCGACAAGGGTTTTATCTTCACTGCTTTCTTCAAAGCTCTTTGTAACAGTTAAAAATTCATCCAAGTTCTCAAGCCGGCTCTGGCTTTCAATTGATTTTTCAGCCTTAAGCATTTCACGGTAACCAGATTTATCAAGGATTTCCTCAACAAGCTCGGTAACAGACAGATACTCCTGCTGGTGAGTATAGTTCCTGATCAGGTTACGAAACTCAATCGCTGCTTTTTCTGCTTTCGGACTGAGGCCGATCATTTCAATCGTCTCAAGCGCATGGTACATCGACATATCATGCATCGTAGCGAAGTTGGCGATTTTATCGATTGAAGTGGAACCAATCGCTCGCTTAGGCACATTGATGACCCTCTGCAAACTGATATCATCATCAGGGTTTGAAATCAAACGAAGATACGCAAGGACATCCTTGATTTCTTTTCTGTCATAGAACTTGATGCCGCCGACAATGTTGTAATCAATATTTGACTTCAGGAATGATTCCTCGATTACACGCGACTGGGCGTTCGTTCTGTATAAAATCGCCATGTCAGACAGCTTTCGGCCGTTCCTCAGGAGCTCCTGGATTCTGCCGATGACAAACTGGGCTTCACCCTGTTCGCTGTCCGCGCGATAGTACATAATTTTGTTCCCTTCAGCATTTTCAGTCCAAAGATTCTTCGGCTTACGGTTCATATTGTTCTGGATCACCATATTGGCCGCTAAAAGAATCTTCTTGGTTGAACGGTAGTTTTGCTCTAGTAAAATTACAGACGCATTCGGGTAATCCTTTTCGAATGAAAGGATATTTGCAATGTCCGCCCCGCGCCAGCGATAGATCGACTGGTCCGAGTCACCGACTACACAAAGGTTCTGGAAACGCTGGGCCAGTAATTTCACAAGCATATACTGCGCCCTGTTTGTATCCTGGTACTCATCGACGTGAATATACTGGAACTTGCGCTGATAGTATTCAAGAACCTCAGGCACACGAATGAACAATGTAATCGTCGACATGATCAGGTCATCGAAATCGAGCGCATTATTTTTGCGAAGCCTGCGTTGATATTCCTCGTACACGTCGCTGACCTTCTGCGAGAAGTAATCGCCAGCTGTTTTCGCGTATTCCTCTGGCGTGATCAGTTCATTTTTCGCCGAGCTGATTGTTCCAAGAATCGCACGCGGATCGAACTTCTTCGGATCCATGTTCTTTTCTTTTAAAATCGACTTAATAACAGACTGCTGGTCAGTCGAATCAAGAATCGTGAAATTACGGTTGAAGCCAAGACGATCGATGTCCCTTCGCAAAATACGAACACACATCGAGTGGAAGGTCGAAATCCAGATATTATCTGCCGCGCCGCCCATCATCTTTTGGATCCTCTCACGCATCTCGCGCGCTGCTTTATTCGTAAACGTAATCGCAAGGATGTTATAAGGATTTACCCCTTTTTCCACCATTAAATACGCAATTCTGTGAGTCAAAACTCTCGTCTTACCACTGCCCGCACCAGCCATCAACAATAACGGCCCGTCCAATGTCTTGACAGCCCTCTGCTGCTCCGGGTTCAAACCATTCAATAATTTATCCGTCAAAAATTGCACATTCCTCACCACCATACAAACATTTGTTCTTATTTTATATCAAAAACCAAAAGTAGACAATCACACACATCAACGCACTACCGCACTGGGGGTCAGACCCCCACCACTTCACCGCACCGGGGGTCAGACCCCCAGCGCATTAACGTACTGAAGCAGCTGCTACTGTTTTTAGTGCTTCTTCGAGGTTGCTGTAGACTACATTTCCTACGACGATTACGTCTGCGTGGGCCGCCATTTCGGCTGCCTGCTGTGCTGTTTCGATTCCGCCTCCGTAGAAGAGGACGGTCTTTTCAAGTGCGCCTTTTGCTGCTTTGACGAGCTCTGGCTCGCCATATGTGCCGCTGTATTCTAAATAGAAGATTGGCAGGTTGAACATTTTTTCTGCCATCATCGCATAGGCTCTGACATCTTCAATGTCCAAATCTGTCTTGGCATCGGTGAGCTTGGCTGCCTTGCATTCTGGATTCAGGATGCAATAGCCTTCCATTATAATCTCGTCCCAATCCATCAAATCGCCGTATTCCTTCACTGCTTCGTGATGCAAGCCGGTAATCCACTGCGGATTGCCGCTGTTGAGCACTGTCGGGATAAAGTAAAAATCGAATCCCGGTGTGATAGAATCGATGGTCGAAACCTCAAGAATGCAAGGGACTGTGTAACGGCGCACTCGGGACATTAAATCAAGGACTCCTTCAAGAGTGACTCCATCGGTCCCTCCTACCATGATCGCGTCGGTTCCAGACTCGCAGATTCTATCAAGTTCTTCATCAGTTATTTCTTTATTTGGATCGAGTTTAAACACATGTCGCCACTCGCGAACATCGTACATCCTTGAATTGCCCCCATTCTATATTTCCATTCCACCATTATAGCATTTGTTCTCTCCAGACAAAAAGGAAACATCAGGTTAAGAGACAATTTCCAATAGGGGAGATTAGAATGCCTATTAGGTAATTTCACAGCCAGGATCGTGCAGTACTCTCATCAAAAAAATTACCCGTATGATTCCAGCAAAAAGAGCCTGCATCAGCAAGCTCCACAAAACATTATTGAAACGAATGCACTTTAACACATCACCGCGCTGGGGGTCTGACCCCCAGCGCGTTAATGTGTTAAATCTTCTGTTTTATTCTGTCGCCAGTTTGTTCCGGTCAAGGGCTTGCGGGGGTTGTTCCATCCAGCTGTTTTCGATCAGCAGGTCTGCTGCATCTTCTGCAAATAGTGCAACGTTCATCATGGATTTTCCGTAGAGCAGTCCGATATCCTTTCTTCCATTGACCGCCATTGAATTTCCAAAAGACCTGACCTTCATGGCGAACATATCTGCCTTATGGAAAAGCATAATTTTATCTGAAAAAGGCTATGTTGTAGAC
>NZ_JBAVFI010000216.1:0-7132 GCF_049588175.1 Mesobacillus sp. | reverse complement strand
GTCTAATAAATAACAAATTCTTTGCATTGCCTGTTTATTAATGAAAGAAAGTATTTTCATGGATTTCATTCCCTGAAATGGTCAAGCGAACTAAAAATAACAGGAATATCAATTTAAAAGTTCTTGCCAAAAAATAGCAGCAATAATTATTTATCATTTTTCTTTTGCAACGAACGTTTATTCGCTAAAATAGGAATAACGGGGTGAACGAAATGAAAGTGCGTAAAAATTTGCAAGAAATTTTAACAGAATTACAAGTCGGTGAATCTATTAATAGAAATATAGTCCATTGGCATACGATAGAGGAAAAAGAGGCTCAGACTGATGAGATGCCAGAGGATTTAAGTGGAATATTGAAAAATGCTTTGGAGAGACGAGGTATTTCTCGCCTTTATACTCACCAGAAATCTTCTTATGAGCAAATAATGGGTGGACAGAGCATCGTTGCGGTTACTCCAACGGCCTCAGGAAAAACGCTTTGCTATAATCTTCCTGTGCTCCAGTCAATCATAAATGATCCCAATGCAAGAGCACTTTATATGTTCCCTACTAAAGCACTGGCACAGGACCAGAAAAGTGAAATCAATGAATTGATCCAGGAGGCTGAGCTCTCCATCAATAGTTATACATATGACGGTGATACACCAGCAAATATCCGCCAAAAGGTAAGAAGGGCGGGCCACATTGTCATCACAAATCCTGATATGCTCCATTCAGCGATTCTTCCACACCATACAAAGTGGGTGTCGCTCTTTGAAAACTTAAAATATGTTGTAATCGATGAATTGCATATTTACCGGGGGGTATTCGGCAGCCATGTGGCGAATGTGATCAGAAGGCTGAAGAGAATCTGCAATTATTATGGCAGTGATCCAGTTTTTATCTGCACGTCCGCAACAATTGCCAACCCACTTGAACTTGCTGAAGGATTGACTGAAAAGGATATGGTACTGATCGACAATAACGGCGCACCTTCAGGGAGGAAGCATTTCTTATTTTACAACCCGCCTGTCGTAAATATCCCGCTTAACGTCCGCAGGAGTGCTACACTTGAAACCAGACGACTTGCAGGAGAGTTCCTGAAAAATAAAATCCAGACAATCGTTTTTGCTCGCAGCAGAGTCAGAGTGGAAATACTGCTGACCTATCTCCAGGAACTGGTAAAGCATAAGCTTGGCCCAAAAGCGATCCGGGGCTATAGGGGAGGGTATCTTCCTACAGAAAGGCGGGAAATTGAAAAAGGTCTAAGATCTGGCGATATTTACGGTGTTGTCAGCACGAATGCACTTGAACTGGGAGTCGATATTGGACAGCTTCAGGTATGCATAATGAACGGATACCCAGGAACAATCGCGAGTGCATGGCAGCAGGCTGGCAGGGCAGGCAGAAGGCACGGAGAGTCGGTTGTCATCATGGTGGCAAGCTCTAGCCCTCTTGACCAGTATGTCATCCAGAATCCAGATTACTTTTTTAATCGCAGTCCTGAAACGGCTAGAATTAATCCTGACAACTTAATCATTCTGATTGACCATATAAAATGTGCTTCATATGAACTGCCCTTTAAAAAAGGCGAAACGTTTGGAGCAGCGGAAATTGAAGAGATATTAGAATATTTAACAGAGGAACGGATTCTTCATCAAAACGGCGAAAAATGGTATTGGATGAATGATGCTTTTCCGGCACACAATATCAGCCTTCGTTCGGCGTCACAGGAAAACGTGGTGATCATCGATCAATCTGATGTTGCAAATGTAAGAGTGATTGGAGAAATGGATACCTTTTCGGCAATGACGCTTTTACATGAGGAAGCAATATATTTGCACCAGGGAATCCAATTCCAGGTAGAAAAGCTTGATTGGGAGGAGAAAAAGGCGTTCGTCCGTGAGGTGGATGTCGACTATTTCACAGATGCCAATCTAGCAGTCCAGCTAAGTGTTCTCGAAGAGGATAAGCATCGTGGCAATACAGAAACTGAAATTGGTTTTGGAGATGTCAGCGTCAGGGCGATGGCAACCATTTTTAAGAAAATCAGATTTGAAACACATGAGAATATCGGGTCAGGTCCAATCTTTCTTCCAGAAGAAGAATTACATACGAGTTCAGCTTGGATATCGCTAAATAAAGAGCTGTCTGAATTCAATGATGACCGTCTTGAAGAGGGACTGATCGGAACTTCTCAGGCATTAAAGCACATTGCACCATTATTCGTCATGTGTGATCCATCGGATGTCCATGTTGTACCGCAAGTGAAAGCTGCTCATAATGAGAAACCGACAATCTTTTTTTACGACCGTTACCCGGGTGGCATAGGCCTTAGTGAAAAAATCTATTCCGGTATTGAAGCGATATTGGAACAAACAAAACAAATGGTGATGAATTGCCAATGCTCGGACGGCTGTCCTTCATGTATTGGTACAGATACGACATCAATCCATTCAAAAAATGATGTCGTGAAAATTTTAAATATGTTCCTTAAAGCAGCAGTTTAATGAAGGAGGGGGAAAATGAGTCTTAAGAATAAATTGAACCGCTTAAAACCTCATATTAAAAGCGGAGGTGAAAAACCTAAAGCTGAAATGATTCCAGTTCAGGATACTCCAGAAATTCCGTTTCTCGATGTTTGGGAAAAAGAATCCGTTTCCCCCTTCTATTTTGATGGACAGTACTGTTTGGTAAGGGAAGTCAGCTATCCGCTTGATTACCAGCATGGCAGCTACCGATTCGGTGATTTGCTGGAGGCGGTTTCCCTTTGGAACCATGAAGAAACCAGGCATCCACTATCAGCGTCAGGACATAAACCACAGGATCTTGTTTTTTTTGATACAGAAACCACTGGTCTTGGCGGCGGAGCAGGCAACACGATCTTTTTGCTGGGACATGCAAGTGTATCGGGTAATACAATAAAATTAAAACAGCATATCCTTCCACAACCCGGCGCCGAAGTTGCTCTTTACCAAAGCTTCCTTGAAAATGCGGATTATACTACCCTGGTGACCTATAATGGGAAGGCATTTGACTGGCCACAGGTCAAGACGAGGCACACTCTGGTAAGGGATCATGTTCCCAAATTGCCTGCCTTTGGCCACTTTGACCTTTACCATGCTGCAAGGCGGATGTGGAAGCATAAAATTGAGAGAATGAAGTTAAGTATTGTTGAACAGGAAGTGCTTGGCCTGGAAAGAAAAGATGATATCCCGGGATTTCTTGCACCAATGATTTATTTCGACTTTTTGGAAAGAAAGAATCCAGAAGGTCTTCTTGGAGTGATCAAGCATAATGAAACGGACATCCTGTCACTATTAACGCTTTATACACATCTGACCTTTCAGCTTTTGGGAAGGGACAAAACTCAAACGGCGAGAGAAACCTACGAAGTTGGACGCTGGTTTTCCTACCTGGGAGAATCGGAAAAGGCTAAACAAACGTTCAGCGGGCTGGCTGAAAGAGGAAACGAACAGGAAGCTGCGGCCAAGCATGCTTTGGCTGCTGAATATAAACGAAACAGGGACTGGACACAAGCCGTCTCATTGTGGAAAGAAAGTGCTGAAAAAGGGACAAGTAAGGACAGGAAGGAAGCCTGCATAGAGCTTGCCAAGCATTTTGAGCATCGGGAAAAGAATTTTAAGCTGGCATTAGAATATTGCCGGCGTGCTGAATCAATCCATTTAGACGATGAAGGCAATACAAAAAAAGACATGATTTTCAATGAAGAACTTCAGAAAAGAATCAAGAGAATTTCCCGGAAAGCATTTCCCGGGCAAGCGCAGGATTCGTCAAAATAAACAGTATTTACTGCACGCTTCGCCATGATTACTTGAATTGTAACAAAATTTTAACATTTACCAGCAATAAACCTGTAATATCCTGTTGTATGAATTGTTCTTACATTGTAAAATGTAAAATTGTATGGAACAAAAAAATTAATAATTTTTACGGGGCTGGTAAAATGTATAAAGCGGTTTTAGTTCTCTATTTTGTAGTTATTACACTTATTGCTGTTATTTTCAGCGGCCTTAAGGACAACTTTTACACATTCCTTTAATTTTTTATTTTTGCTTGCACGGCAGATTATCCTGAAAAAATAGGTGTTTTCATTAGTACAAGATGCACGGCTTCTTCATAGGCTGATAATGTAAAGAATAAGTCTATAGGAAAGGAGTTATGCACTATGTACTGCAAACCGACAAATGTATTGCCAACTGTAGTTCATCCTACTAAGTGCTGTGTAAACCATAATTATGTTAATAATGTGGTTCCACACATACATCCGACTCACACTACAAATGTAAATCATATTAATTATGATCATGTCCATTATTTCCCGCAAACACAGTCTACAGTGAATCAGGTAACAAATCAGAATTTCTATGGCGGTTCAGGCCCTGGAGTTGGCCCGAGTGGCCCAAGGCCGCGCCCAGGATTTGGTGGAGCACCAGGTATGGGAATGGGACCAGGAATGGGAATGGGACCAGGTCCTTCAGGCTTTGGACCAGGACCAGGAATGGGATTTGGACGATAAATTAACTTCTACAAGGGCTATTTAGCCCTTGTTTTTTTAAAGTCATTTGAAATTCTGAAGGGAAATAAAAAGATAAATACGCTGGGAAGATTAATATTTGACCTAATAAGGGAATACATTCAATAGGGAAAATCTTAGATAAGAAATTTATCTAGACCTGAAAATCAAACCTGAAGGAGATATAATGGCAAAAGTCGCTGCTATTTCTGGCTATAAACCTTTTGAACTTGGGATTTTCAAGCATGATCATCCTGCAGCTGAGTACATAAAAATTGCTATCAAAAAAAGTTTGCTGCCTTTAGTTGAAGAAGGCCTGGAATGGGTAATGATCAGCGGGCAGCTTGGTGTCGAATTATGGGCAGGCGAAGCTGTGTTTGAATTACAGGAGGAATATCCAGACCTGAAATTATCGGTGTTTACTCCTTTCCTTAACCAGGAAGAAACGTGGAAAGAGGCTAACAAGGAGTGGTATGAATCCATTCTTGCAGGTGCGGACCATGTGGATTCAATATCACGGAAACCATATGAAAAACCGTGGCAGTTCAGGCTGAAGAATCAGTTTTTTATAGAAAAAAGTGACGTGATGATTTTGCTGTATGATCCTGAAAAAGAAGGCAGTCCCAAGTTTATGCATGAAACAGCAAAAAAATACGGACAAACAAACGAGTATGAAGTGAGATTGATTACTATGTATGATTTGCAAATGATTGTTGACGAAGAACAATTAAGAAAACAGGGGTTTTAACGTGAATTGAGGATTTATATAGAATTTTGATTTACGTAAATGAACATTCCTCTTTTCTTTGGCCTGTTGATTCGAGCGGAAATCAACAGTTAAGGTAACGGAGCCTTTTCTTTAATGATATTTTTCCTTTTCGACCGTCAACTGAAAAGATTGTAAAATTTACAGGCCGATTTTTACGCTGTAAAATAACGTTACGATGTTAACGAATGAAGCTTAAGAAAAGAAAAATTGACAAATCGCTGTGTTTTTGAAAAAATAAATTAGACGATAGGGGTATATTGAGGTGAATGGAATGCTATCCGATAAATTACAATTAACTGCTAAAGATATTTTGGAAAAAGAATTTAAAACAGCTATGCGTGGTTATAAGCCAGAAGATGTTGATAAGTTTCTTGATTTAATCATCAAAGATTATGAATTGATGCAGCAGGAGATAGAAGAACTGCAGCAGGATAATCTTCGCTTGAAAAAGCAGCTAGATGAAACTTCACGCCGGCCAAGTACGCAGGCAGCAGGCACTACAAATTTTGATATTCTTAAAAGGCTGTCAAATCTTGAGAAACACGTATTTGGAGACAAACTCTACGATTAAACCAGTTTCTGCTAGATTATGAAATGTATTACCATTGCTTTTGATATCAATATTAAATATAATACTTCATGAAGCTGTTAATAACGTTCGGGTAATCGCTGCAGTTTTGCTGCAGAGGAAAGTCCATGCTCGCACAGGCTGAGATGCCTGTAGTGTTCGTGCCTGGCCAATTCATAAGCCAGGGCAGCCGGGTTCACACTCGGTTGACGGCCGGGAAAATGCCTAAGTCGGCAACGATATGGCATGAATACCTATAAAAGTGCCACAGTGACGGAGCCTTCCCAGAAATGGAAAGGGTGGAACGAGGTAAACCCCACGAGCGAGAAACCCAAACGATGGTAGGGGCACCTTCTTGGAGGAACTCAACGAAGAGAAGGACAGATGATTTATCATCTGTAGATAGATGATTACCACCGGAGTACGAGACTCATTGTCGTTTGCAGTACAAAGGTACAAAACATGGCTTACAGAACGTTATTAATGGATTTGTATGAGTGTTTATAAAAGCTCTCCTTTTGCCAGGAGAGCTTTTTTTATGTATATTAAGTGTTATTGGGCAACTTAATCGTAGAAACATGTACATACTCAAACTATTTTTTGATATAAGGGTGAAAATATGAAGAATTTTGATTTAATCGCTACTTCTGCAATGGGACTTGAAGCGATTGTTGCAAAGGAAGTACGGGACTTAGGATACGAATGTGAAGTTGAAAACGGCAAGATTTCATATAAGGGAGACGCACTTGCAATCGCTCGCAGCAATATGTGGCTTCGCACGGCTGACAGAGTCAAAATTAAAGTGGGCGAATTCAAGGCTTATACATTTGATGAATTGTTTGAAAAAACTAAGGCCCTTCCATGGGAACAACTTCTGCCAGAAGATGCAGAGTTTCCTGTATCAGGGAAATCAGTGAAATCAAAGCTATTCAGCGTTTCGGATTGCCAGGCAATCGTGAAGAAAGCGATCGTTGAGCGAATGAGAACCCAGTATAAAAAAACGACATGGTTCGAAGAAAACGGTCCGTTGTTCAAAATAGAGGTAGCCCTCCTTAAAGACGTCGTAACGCTGACAATCGACACAAGTGGCAGCGGGCTCCACAAGCGCGGCTACCGTACAGATCAGGGTGAAGCTCCGTTAAAAGAGACACTTGCTGCAGCCCTAATTATGCTGACTAATTGGAATCCTGATAAGCCATTTGTCGACCCGTTTTGCGGATCAGGGACAATTCCAATTGAAGCAGCACTGATTGCGCAAAATATAGCGCCGGGTTTTAAC
>NZ_JBAVFI010000215.1:0-3182 GCF_049588175.1 Mesobacillus sp. | reverse complement strand
CCAAAGGGTTGAGCCTCATGCTTTTTTTGTTGAATGGGAATTATATGTGCATACATTTAATCTGGATGGTGTAACGATGAATCAGAAATTATTTTCAAGAATTATAAAAATCGGCGGAACAGTCTTGATCACAATCTTTGCCATCATGTTCGTTCTCGGCTTCATAACTGGAGAAACGGACTTGATGAGTGAGCTTTACAAGAAAATCGGCACAATGGCAGAAATTGCAGCGATTGCGGCTTTTGCTTTGTGGGTGATCAGGCTTGCATTTATCGAGCTCAAGAAACGGAAATTCACGTATGTAAAATGGGTTCAGCTCGGATTCAAGCTGTTGAAAGAGCATCACATGATAATCGGCTGGGTTGCCTTTTCTGCGGCACTAGCCCACGGGTCCTACTTTTTCCTGCAGACCTCTGAAGAAGCGGAGAGCATTTACAGCGGACTCGCCACTCTCATTGGATTTGCCATTCTTGTCTCTTTTGGCCTTATTTTAAATAAGTGGGGCAAGGGGAAAAAGTATTTAAAGTTTAAAAAAATCCACCAGGCGATCGCGGTTGTATTCGGTATAGCTCTGGGGATCCATCTGCTGTTCGGATAAGTTGTTTTAAATAATGGTTATGTAGAGCATACAGAAAAAGACTGTATGCTTTTTTCTATTCATGACAAAGCATAGTTTGCCGCCAAGTTGGACACATATAAGTGGTAAGGCATTAAATCCACCAAAAAAGGATGTCATTATGGCTCTTGCAATTTATATATCATTAACCATCCTGTTGCTTCATTTCGCATATTACATCAGGAAACCGCTGAACTTTCTGCAAAACTCCCTCATCTTCATGGTGACTGCGATTATTACGCGTCAATGTCTGACAATCATGTCGATGGAATGGAAGTTATATAAACTGACGGAAGATGACTGGCTGTTCGTTTGTTTATTATTGTGCCGTGAAATTTTGACCCCGATGGTTACCGTTATTTTTTGCAATTTTTATATGCGCCGTAATTTTTGGTTCTCTAAATTGGCCACGTTTGGTATCAGTCTGGCCACCTTGCTGGGATTGAACTACATGGCAGTCCGTTTTGGAATCATCACTTACACACGCTGGAACTTTGGATTTACGGCATTGCTGAACACTCTTTTTTTGCTGACTGCTCTAGGTCTCGTGAAATTGATTTCATACATTCAAATGTGGGAGAAACGCCAAAATGAAAGTATATGACCATGGATTTAATGAAAATGAATGGTTTGTGATTGCCAGCATTCTTGTCATGAATCTGGCAATTTGGCTTGTCCCTAAGATTTTTTCAAAATTAGAAGCAATCGGTTATTATATCTTTGGCATCTACATCGGCTTGTTTTACGACCATACAATCAGTATCAAGCCTTGGGACTTTTATGATGTAAATGACTCTTCATCTTATCAGTTCATTGATTTCCTGAGCTATATCATGTACGGTCCTTATGGGTATTTCTTTGTTTATTTTTATGTAAAATGGAACATCAGGGGCCAAAAAACGATTCCATATATTCTGGTTTGGTCTTCATTTTCGGTACTTATGGAATGGATTGGAGTCAAGGTTGGCCTTTTCCACTATGATAAGGGCTACAGAATGTACTGGTCGTTTCCGATTTATCTGTTATCCCAAACCATGATGATCTTTTTTTACCATCTCGTTGTCAGAAGAAAAAGCACTGAGGCTTAATTTGCTAGAAAATTTATGAAAGTTCAAATATAATTTAAGGACTAAGTTCTTGCTGTGAGGTTCGGAATATGGTTAAACAGGGTACGTTGCGCATAGCGCAGGTAGTTGTACAATACATAATTGGAGTTTTTATCTTTATTTCAATTGGCAGTCTGCCCATTCTATTAAAAGATCTGGAACTTGATGTTGCTGGTTATATAACCAGCATCAAGGAGCTCGTGGTTAAAATCTTCACATTAAGCAGCCTGACTTATGATGGCGAGCATGAAATGCTGCCGGCGATTATCGACCGGTATTTTTACTCTTTAAAAACATTAAGCCTTTCCTTCCTTTTTGCTGTCATCTTTGCATTTATCCTTTCCTACATCATCGTTCTCTTCTTGAAAAATAAAAAAGACTATGTTTTAAGTTTTATAGAAATCATCCGCACTGTACCTGATATTGTAGGGATTTTCCTGCTGCAATCGTTCTTCATCTGGATTAATAAGGCGTATGGTGTGAAACTCGTACAAACCGTTTCGCTCGGGTCCGAGAATCAGGCATTCCTGCTGCCGCTATTGTCCATGAGCCTGCCGATTTTCTTGTTTCTCACCCAGGTCATTGTGCTGAAGATTTTTGAGGAACTGGATAAGCAGTATATCGCTTTTGCGAAAGCAAAGGGACTATCGTTTCTTTACTTGCTCAACGTTCACGTCATCCGCAACATTCAGCATGATTTGCTCGGACACCTAAAAACAATTATCTGGATGATGCTCTCCACGCTTGTCATTGTGGAGTATATTTTCAATATGGATGGCTTGATGATGTTCAATATCAAACACATTTCGATTGAGCTATTTGTGTTCAGCTGTATATTATTTTTTACACCGTTTTTCATCCTTTATAGATTAATAGATTTACGCCGATAGATTGGGAAGGTAAATACGATGGCCACATTATTAAAAACGAAGAAGTTTATTTTTGGGTCGTCATTCCTGGTGATCTTGATGACGCTAAGCATTTTGAATACCGTTTTAAATGACGGGAAGATCCGGCAAAAGCAATTTTTTTATGATGAAAACGGCAATTTGGAAAAAGCTCCGCCCTTTAAGCCGTTCGATGTCTTTCCGCTTGGCTCGGATATGTATGGGTATGATATCCTCCACACGGTGATTGAAGGAGCGAAATTCTCGATTGGCATTACGTTGATCGTCGCGCTTTTCAGGCTGCTGCTTTCAGTTTTCTTTAGTTATATGCTTTTTCGGATACCTGACCGGGGTTTCAAATGGATAAAAAGCCTGTCAGAGCCGTTATCGTTTTTTCCTCAGACGCTGATTGCATATTTTTTGCTGAGGACGGTTGTCCTGTATACGGCTGTAGGATTTCATCATCCGTTTTGGGTGAGGGCAGTGTATGAATTCATTATTTTAATCAGGGTATCCTTGCCTGCGCTGACGGTTCAACTGGCCGAACAAAAGCGCAGAGTCTGGAACGAAGAG
>NZ_JBAVFI010000214.1:0-1816 GCF_049588175.1 Mesobacillus sp. | reverse complement strand
GAGAAACTCAGTATATTGAATATGTTAAAAGAATTTCCGGAGGGGGCAGAGTCTGTTGTAATTGGAGAAGTGACCGGCATAAAACGAGGGCGTCTCCTGTTAGAGACGCCAATTGGATCAAAAAGGCTTCTGAACAGGCTTTCTGGGATGATGCTGCCACGAATATGCTGATGTCGGAAAACAAGAAGCAGGTTATCTTAATCCCCGTATCAATAGCTTAAAGTAAGTCAGTAAGACAGTAAAAAAATTTTATTATCCGCACAAACAGACACATTTCGACCGTGATTTGGGGTATAATATAATCAAACGGGTATAAAAGAGGATTGATACTTTGCTATTCAAAAGCCTAGAGTTCAAAAATGTTGTTGGACAGAAGGTTAAAGTCGTTGATATTCCTGTATTGGAGGAAGAGAGCCCCTATTATTTTATGATCCAAGTCCGTTTGCAAACTTTCATCACATCGATCTATCAGGAACGAAACGCCAAGAAATTTTATTCATTTAAGGATTATTTAAAAAGAGCTATAAAATGGCCAGATTACGAACAGTTATTTAAATCGGCCGAATTGAAAAATAACGCATAATGGTTTACTTTTGAAGCGCCTTGATAGGCGCTTTTGTTCTTTTATTGGCAGTCTCTCTCTTTGAATATTTTTCCTTTGAATTCACTTTATGATTTCCTGATAAAGAGTCTTCACAGAATAGTACGATTCAGTGAGAGATTAGGTAGCAAAAATATCTTGTTAGCACGATTAATATGTGAAATAGCAATCAATATTTTTATTTTTTTAATAAGAAAATGTATAATAATTATAGTGTTTTTTGATAGGGATGTGAATTTATGACTAAAATCAAAATTGTGACGGATTCCACATGTGATTTAAGTGATGATTTAATTAAAAAAATGGGCATTACCGTAGTTCCTTTATCAATTTCTATTAATGGAGAGAACTATTTAGATAGAGTTGATATCACTCCAAAGGAATTTATCGAAAAAATGAAAGCTTCTCCTGAATTGCCAAAAAGCTCACAGCCTCCTGCTGGGGAATTTCTTAAAGTGTATGACCAGCTTGGCGACGAGGGGTATGAAGTGATTTCAATTCATATGACCGGCGGGATGAGCGGTACGGTTCGGTCAGCAGAAAGTGCTGCGCAAATGAGTTCTGCAAAAGTGAATGTAGTCGATTCGAGATTTATTTCAAGAGCATTGGCTTTTCAAGTGCTCGAGGCAGCAGAAATGGCTGCTTCGGGTAAGGAAGTTGAACAAATACTAACCAGACTGGATGCTGTCAGGGAGCAGACACGTCTATTTGTAGTGGTGGATACCCTCGAAAATTTAGTCAAGGGCGGACGGATTGGAAAAGGCAAGGCATTGCTCGGTTCGTTATTGAACATTAAGCCAATTGCTTCGCTCGAAGGTGGAGAATATACACCTGTTTCCAAGGCAAGGAGTCACTCGCAGGTTGTTAAATTTCTAAAAAACCAGTTTTCGGAGGATGTCAAAGGCAAGAAAATCAAAGGTGTTGGCCTCGTCCACGCCGAGGGTTTGAAGTTAGCAGCTACACTTAAGGATGCAATCCAGGAAGCATCAGGTTATGGAGATATAGCCATTGAGGATACAACACCCATTATAAGTACACATACAGGTGTTGGCGCGATTGGGTTTATGTATTATTTTGAATAAGGTTCTGCTCTTTGCATGTTTTAAAGACTATATAGTCAATTGCGGTTTTTTAAGTACATAGCTAAAGTTAATGAGTAATAGATTAAAACAGAATTAAATATTTTTTTTAAGTCTTAGTGGTAAGGTCCTGAAC
>NZ_JBAVFI010000213.1:0-2400 GCF_049588175.1 Mesobacillus sp. | reverse complement strand
TTTCTAGTTTCACTGCAAGGTTTGTTTTATCAGCTGTGATTGCTTTTACGATTTCTGCTACTTTGTCAGCAGCAACCTTCGTGATTACTTCAACCATGCCTGATGGATTCTTTTCTTTTACCACTTCAGCAGCCCATGCTGGAAGCTCAATTGTGTGAGGCTTCTCACCAGCTGGCGGGGCAGGCGGGTTCGGGTTAGAACCGCCGTTACCACTGCCTGGTGCATCAGTTGCTTTACGGTCAAGCTTGATTACTACCGTAGTCAAAGGATCAACCGTTAACTTATCCCTAGATAACTTGAATCCAGACTTCTCTGTTACAGGCTTTGTTCCAGCTTCGTCGCTATCAACAAGAACTGTACCGCCTGTTAGGTTGTAATCGCCTAGTGTCAGCGTACGAGTCTGATTATCCGCATTCACGAACACATAGTAATTGCCAGTATTGTCAGTTGATACGTTCTCGTAAGCGATGAATAGGTCAGTATCCTTTACTTCAGGGAAATCAAGCAATGTTACATTCGAATCAACTAAGTCTTTTTCGCCTAAGCGGAAAGCATTCGTTGATCTTCTTAGCTCGATCAAACCTTTTGTAAAGGCTTGTGTTGTTGTGTTAACAGGGTTTTGCTCTTTGTTTGTTGCTTTCTGCCAATCGAATTTATTGATGGCATCAGATGAGTCATAAGAGTCGTGAATGAAATATCCAAATGGATTTCCGTACTCATCTTTAAACTCAGTGTATTTTTGCTCTGGTACGCCTTCACCTAACCATTGCTTCGTTCTGCCGTATTCCTGGCCTGAGTGAAGGAAAGCAGTTCCCTGTGATGTTAAAATAATCGAGTTACCAAGGCGGATGCGCTTGTGAATTTCTAACTCGTTTTCAGGTACTGCTGGATCCTTTTTGATGGATTGTGCAATAACATCGTGAAGCGGCAAGTTGTCATGCGCTGCGATGTACTGAACCATGTCGCCTGGATCGTCGTCAGCTGTATTTCCTGGCTGACCTTTGATGTTGTTGAAAATCGTGTTTATGTCTCGAGCTCCGCCAGTTAAGAAGCGAGGCTCGCCTTCAGAACCGAAGCCGGACTTCAATTCGTTACGGATTTCATCTGAGAATACACCAACATTGTCGGTTTTATCCATCCAATCCTGGTCTGCGCCCATGCCTTTAAGTGCTGGGTCGGAAAGGTGGCCTGCAAATGTTCTCCAGCCTTCACCGATGAATAGTGCATCAGGATTTACGGAAGCTGCTGCGTCATATGCATTTTGGATAGAAGGGTAGGTAGCGTCACCCATCATATCGAAGCGCATGCCGTCAATCTTGTATTCGTCGAACCAGTATTTCACTGAATCGACCATTAATTTTTCTGCCATTGTGTGACTTGTTGCCAGGTTGTTTCCAAAGCCGCCAAGGAAATTTCCTTTATCGTCCTGGAACGCGTAGTAGTTTGGAACAATGTCATTTAATTGGCTTGCTTTTGCCATATGAGTGTAAACAACGTCTAGGACGACACCCATTCCGGCATCGTGAATTGCATCGATCAGCTGCTTCAGTTCTTTCACGCGCTTTTCAGGATTTGTTGCATCCTCTGAATATGCGCCATCAGGAGAGAAGTAGCTGTGTGGGTCATAGCCCCAGTTGTATTCATTTCCGCCAGCCGAGTACTCAAGCTCTCTTTGGCCCATCTTCGTTTCGTCGCCGTAATACCAAGCCATTACAGGAAGCAATTGAACGTGTGTGACGCCAAGAGATTTTAGATAATCCAGCTTGTCGATGAACGCTTTGTATGAACCCCATCTTGCGTTCAGGTCACCTTCGATGGAAGGGTCGGCTGTGAAGTCACGGATGTGAGCCTCGTAAATTACTGCATCTTCACGTTTTTCATAGCCCTTGATTTTAGCATGATCGAAATCCTCAGGGTTTGTGCCGCTTAAGTCAACGATTGCCGCTTTGCCAACAGTGTCTCCGTCAGGACCAGCATTGCCTTCTGTATTTACAGTGAAGGCTGCCATTGATTTTGCGTAAGGGTCTAACACTTGGCGGGTTACGCCGTCATTTGTTACATCATACTGGTAAAAATAACCTTCAAGATCGGTTACGTTCAGGTCGCCAGGTTTGACGTCTGCTGACCAGACTCCTTTTTCACCCTTCGTTAACTCGATACTGCCGATTTTTTCAGCGGCATTGTTTTTATCAAAGAAGTTAGCGACAACCTTGCTCGCTTTTGGAGCCCATAATTTAAGCTCTGCTGCGCCGTCCTTGTAAGTCGCACCAAGGTCGTTTCCATCATAAGCGTACATTTCATCAAGCATTCTCCAGCCAGTTGAAGCTGAAACCGTTCTGCCTGCGTATGTCACGGATAGTGGAAGCTTTTCTAGATCGAATGTTGCTTTTACTTTTACAG
>NZ_JBAVFI010000212.1:0-1678 GCF_049588175.1 Mesobacillus sp. | reverse complement strand
TGATAATAAAGGGCACCATGACTGTAATCTAGTTCTTTTGCTATTTGTCTCATAGATACATGCTGATAGCCCTTTTTCACAAATAGGTCTCTTGCGGCTTCCAAAATCATTTCTCTTGTTAGTTCTTGTTGGACAATTTTTCTTGGCGACATGAATACCTCCTTATTGACCACTGTTCAATTCGAATTATATTTCATAAATTTTCCATTGTCAACTATAAAAAAGGAATACAACAATCCTGATTCTTTGTCCTTTTGTTCAGTAAGCTGAACCGATTGTAAAATATAAAGACAAATCACTCTTCAACTAAATTGCTTCGTTTAAGTGTAAAGCTTCACAATCTGTAATATAAAAAGTCCTTCGAGATAATTATCTCAAAGGACTAACAAGCTTTCCAAAGAATTTTGCCAATATATCCAACTAAGTCTGACAAATTTCCAATTAATTTTGAAAACCTACAACATTAAACCACTGCGCTGTCCCACTTCTTCTCATCCAGTACGAACAGAATCCCAAGTTCGTGGTGATCGCCTTCGTACAATGCCCTCTGCACGAAACGGATTTGTCCGTTTGTGTCTAGGACTTCGAGTTTACAATGTGCCCGGTTTCGCGAAAGTGATTCATAAAAGGTCTTTTCATCATGGACTGCTGTCCCGTTTACCTTTGTGACTAATTCGCCTACTCCTAGGGCCATTTTATCTGCAGGTGATTGTGGAATGATGCCGAGGATCATGACACCATGATTCTTTTTCGAAAAATAGAACGGCCTGTTGTCTTCCTGTATCCTCTGGCTTAACGTTAATGCTTCACGTCCAATGATCGCGAGCGCGGCAGCAGCGATTGACACTATCGGGTACCAGTAGCCTGCTGCGGCAACAAGTGTAATTAAGGTTCCAAGACCAATCACCCGGCTGCCTAATTGATGTACCGCCTCTATCGGCAGCATGCCCTGGATTTGCTGATGCATCCCGATCGCAAACGGTACAAGCAGCAACGAATATGTATTATCGCCTATCGTAAACACCGGCCACCATTCGAACGGCATTGACAGCACATCGCCCGGAATTAGGAGAAATACCGGGATCATCCATAACCGTTTTACTTCATGAACACCAACTGTTTGGCCTCGTTTACTCTTTATTAACTTTGGTGATGTTCCCTTTTTACCGTTTCGTAAAATCAGCACACCTTCACCGATCGTCAATAATGCTAATACAATTGCAATTGATGGATAGATTTTCTCATCGAGGCTAGCAAATGAATCGCCTATAAGCGGAATGTTTATATTTTTACCAGATAAAAAGATCAAGGTAAAAAAAGCTGCGCCAATCGTATAAGCAGGTGCCAGCAGCCTGATTTCAGTTGTCAGGCTAAGCAGCAGCGTGAACGCGGCTACTAAAAGGATCGCTGCAAATGGAATCGGAATGCCAGCAGCTACAGTAACGACCGAAATGATAAGTCCAATCAGCAGTCCTAGTGGAAACAGCTGCCTAAGTTCAAAATAAGCATCCTTCGCCCTTACAGTGAAATTTTTCCGCTCCCGCTTCACTCTCGATAATCCAAGGAACGCTGCTAAAAATATAGATAAATAGAACACAGGGTGAAGCAGAAGCCTACCCGACCCTTTTAGAAGTTCAATGAACCAATCTTGTGCCACCCCTATGTCACCAGCCTTTAA
>NZ_JBAVFI010000211.1:0-1534 GCF_049588175.1 Mesobacillus sp. | reverse complement strand
TAGTGACTGTGTACAAACCTTTGGCAAAATTCCTATTGCTCCCATAGCCAGGTCTGTTGACGCGCTTTCTATTTCCGGTCATAAATTTTACGGTCCAAAAGGAACAGGTGCTGCGTATATAAATCCCAGGCTTGCATGGAAACCTTTGATTGCTGGTACAACTCATGAAAAGGGCTTCAGGCCAGGAACTGTAAATATCCCAGGAATTGCAGCGATGACAACAGCAGCACAAAAAGCCCACGTGATACTGGAAACAGAAACTATTCGTATGAAAAAGCTAAGAGCTTTTTTCCAGGAAAAAATTTTAAACTTAACAGATATGATCATGGTATTTGGCAGAGACGAAGCTGAACAGCTACCTGGTATTCTGGGGATGAGCATCAAGGGAATTGAAGGACAATACGTCATGCTTGAATGCAATCGCAAGGGATATGCAATCTCCACTGGTACAGCGTGTCACACCGGAATGGTTTCACCAGCGAAAACAATGACATCGATGGGCATAACAGGAAAAGAGGCTAAAGAGTTTTTTAGAGTTTCATTCGGGAGAGAGACAAAAGCCGAGGATGTAGAGGCGCTTGCAAAATTACTTGCCGAACTTTCCTTACGTGCCTCTGCCTTTTAAATTACTCTTTATTTATGGTAAAATTCTCAAATGAAGAGATAGAAGGAGAGGATCGGATTTATGAAGGAACCTACAAAAATCCTCGGGGACGAGCGCCGGGCATTTATCCTGAGCAGGCTGCAGGAAAGCAGAGAACCAATTACCGGAAGTGAACTTGCATCCATAACCAATGTAAGCAGACAGGTCATCGTAGGTGACATCACCTTGTTAAAAGCTAGGAATGAACCAATCATAGCAACCAGCCAGGGATATATCTATATGCATGCCTCAACTCCAACTGGAGCGGTAAGAACCATTGCCTGTTCCCATACTCCAGAACGGACAGAGGAAGAACTAATCCTTCTCGTCGATCATGGCGTCACCATAAAGGATGTCAAAATCGAGCATCCAGTCTATGGAGATCTAACCGCTTCAATCATGGTATCGAATCGATACGAAGTGAAACAATTCATGGAAAAAATCCGTGCGACTAATGCCTCCTACTTGTCAGAGCTTACAGAAGGCATCCATTTGCACACAATCTCCGCACCAACAGAAAAAGCGCTGGATGAAGCAGAAGAAGCACTTAGAAAAGCAAATTTCTTGGTTGATTTGGAATAGAGATAGAGTTAGAAAAGATATGCCGTTTTTATGACAAAGACTAGTTTCGCCATTTAATTGAATGTGTTTTTAGTCTTTAGATTTTTCCAATGACACTTATTGGAACATCGGCATAGCGTTTTTAATACTTTAGACTGTCCCAATGACTCTTATTGGCACATCGTCATAGCGTTTATAATGCTTTAGATTGTTCCAATGCTCCTTATCGAAACCAAAAATGGCTGTTTTTTACATTTAAAGGATTTTAGTTACCCAGAACCACTTTAAGTCGGTTTCAAGCCAAAAATAATATAAAAAAAGATCCATCAC
>NZ_JBAVFI010000210.1:0-2264 GCF_049588175.1 Mesobacillus sp. | reverse complement strand
ATTATAAGGACAATAATTTAGGAGTTTAACCAAATTCACAATAAACTTTAAATAATATTTGAACAAAGTGAAATAAATGTTGCACGGATTCGACTAATTTATGAGTTTGAAAAATCGGAGGGAAAATGGAGTTGACCAGCTGATGATGAGCAACATAATTTCGGAATGGTTTTACTTGTACAATAAAGATATATACCATTTTTTAGTTTATTACATCGGGTCAACTGATGTAGAGGATCTCGTGCAGGAAGTTTTTATCCGAGCCATTAAAGGCTTTGATACTTATCAGAAAAAATCAAGTCCTAAAACCTGGCTTTTTTCGATTGCGCGTAATGTGGGAATTGATGAAATAAGAAAAAGAAAGCGTTTAAGGATGAAGCAAATGATGTGGTCCAGGGATGAGCAAACGGGTAAGGAAACACCGGAGGAAATTCTCCAACTAAATGAAGATAACAAGTTGCTTTATCAAGCTATCCAATCTTTAAAGGCTAATTATCGAGATGTAATCATCCTTAGAGGGATTAAAGAACTCTCTGTAGCTGAGACAGCATCCATATTAAGTTGGAATGAAAATAAGGTTCGAACAACTTATCATCGAGCATTAAAATCATTGCAGCAAGGAAGGGGGGAATATCTCTATGAAAAAGAATGAAGAATTTGGTGATTTAGAGAGGGAAATTCGATCATTAGCAGAACCTGATTATAATAAAAAGTTTACTAAAGATACCCAAAATGCCATTCATGAGAACCTGCTGCAATTTGCAAATTTATATGAAAAGAAGAAAAGAAGGGCTGCATTAATGAAAAAGATTTCAGTGGGTTTAGCGAGTGTTGCTGCCCTCGTGTTATTCGCTATTCTGTCTATTCCGATAAATGAAGACCATCCATTAAGTTCTGATTCAAATGATCAAGGGCAACAAAGTAGTACAAAAGATGAAAACAAAGTGGACGATGATAAAAATCCTATTAAACAGGATGAATCAGATGATAAATTAACAGATACGATTCTATATGAAAATACAGAATATGGATTTACCTTTGCGCTGCCAAAAAGTTGGCAGGATTACCAGATTGTATCGGATTCCTGGGAAGGTATCTCTAATGATCAGCAACAAAATACAATAATTGAAAATGGTCCAATCCTTTCAATTAGACATCCAGAATGGACGGAGGATAAACCAAGACAAGATATTCCGATTATGGTTTTTACTCTTAAACAATGGTCCTCCCTTGAAAAGGAGGAATTTCATATCGGTGCAGCACCTATTGGTCCAAGAATACTGGGACAAAATGATGAATATGTATTCGCGCTTCCAGCTAGATATAACTTTGCGTTTCCAGAGGGATATGAAGAAGTAGAAAAAATTTTAGAGAAAGATCCACTTCAACCGAATAATGTAGAAGAAGATAATACCACCGATGAATAACAACAAAAACCAACTCCAAAGTGTGAGTTGGTTTTTGTTATTGTGTGGAACCATGAGGAGTGGATTTAGCCAAGGGCGACATCAAGAATCATCATAATCGCAAATCCGAACATGAGACTTAATGAAGCCAAATCGCTGTTTCCGTTCTCCTGCGAGCCAGGGATAACTTCTTCGGCAACAACGAAAATCATCGCACCAGCAGCGAAGCTGAGTGCATAGGGAAGGAGCGGCTCAATAAAAATAACTGACGCTGCACCGATAACCGCGGCAATAGGTTCAACCATTCCGGAGAACTGGCCGTATAAAAAGCTTTTTCTCCTGGACATTCCAGTTGATCGTAAAGGCATGGATACGGCTACACCCTCAGGAAAATTTTGAATTCCGATGCCGATTGCCAGAGCTATCGCACCCATTAATGTAGCGGATGGGAAGCCTGCTGCTACCGCACCGAATGCTACACCGACCGCCAAACCCTCTGGTATATTATGAAGGGTGATTGCCAGCACCAATAGCGTACTTCTTCTTTTCTTTTCAGGATGTATTCCTTCTGCCTTTTCCAAGGATAAATTCGGATGCAAATGGGGCATCAACTTATCGACAACCATTAAAAATAATCCGCCTAGAAGAAACCCTACAGCAGCAGGAAACCAGTTTGGCAGGCTGCCGCCTCCGCCCATCTCAATGGCAGGTGCCAGCAGCGACCAAAAACTCGCGGCAATCATAACACCAGCTGCGAGCCCCATCATACTATCCAGAAATTTCTGGTTCGGGTTCTTCGTTGTAAAAACCAGGGCCGCACCAAGCGCCGTCATTCCCCAAGTGAACAGGGTTCCAATC
>NZ_JBAVFI010000209.1:0-4989 GCF_049588175.1 Mesobacillus sp. | reverse complement strand
TTCTAATAATGCCTTTGGTCCTGTATGTAAAGTGCCTTTAAATCCTGCGAATTTAGTTATTTCTGCTTGAATATCCTCAAGAGCGGCTTCCCAAGCCTTGTCAGAAACGTATAAATCATCAAGATTCCATGTAGACTCAACGGGTACCTCTGAACGGACAAGACGTTTTTCAACTGTTTTATTCAATATAATCTCCTCCTTTTGTATCCTTATAATACTACGAAATACGAAATAATGTTAGAAGGTTATTCGAATAATTAAAATATTATAAACCTTATAATATTATTCTTAAAGAAATATATAGAAAAGATTGATGGACTGGTTTATTATTGGTTTGAATATTATGAAAATTATTATATACAGGTGGGAGTAAAATGATTTTACTAGACTATATGATAAATCTCTCCATTTTTTCGCTCATGGTCAGCACACCATTAATCATACGTTCTTTCATAAATCATAAGCCGCTTAAGCAGCTGCGTCTTTGGGCGGCGTTATATGCGGGTATTGTTTCCTCGATTCTCGTTGGGCTTTCCTTCGAGGAACAAGGTTATTCGTATGATATCCGCTATGCAATCCTTATTTTAGTATTTGCTTATCTGGGACCTGCAGCAGGGCTTATAACCGGAAGTTTTACGTTGATCAGCAGATTAATGGCAAGCGACAATTGGCTTCCTGCCATTGTTGGCTGGCTGATCATCATGTTTTTTTTCACACTGATAAATATGCGATATTCGCATCTTAAACCAGCTAAAAGAACTGGAATCCTGGCTGGCTCCTATATTGTTATTTATGTTTTGACGGTGCCTTTGCTGTTTAACGTATTTAGAGATAATTTCGGCTTTCACTTTCAGTACTTGCTGTTTATTATGCTAGGAGTCATGATTGGCGGATTGCTAATAGAGTCATATGAAAATTTATATAGAATCATTACAGAAAAGAAGAACATGGAGAAAACACTTGAAGAGAGCGAGGCAAAATACCGCCTTATCGCTGAAAATACATCGGATCTTATTATGGTGATGGATAAAGAAAACGGAATAAGCTATTTTTCACCCTCCCATGAAATCGTTTTAGGGTACAAGGTTTCTGAACTTCAAAGCGTGGAGCTTTGTCAGTTGATTCATCCTGATGATGTTCATCCTTTTGCTAAAACAATCGAAAATATATTTGAAAATAATGAATCTCTATCTGTCGAATTTCGATTTTTGCACCATGAAGGCCATTGGATAGAATTTGAATCCCGCTGTATGCCTGTGATTGGAGAAGAAGGGGTGATTGAGCATATTGTCATGATCAGCAGGGATATTTCAGAACGGAAAAAAGCGGAAGAGATTCTTTTGCAATCGGAGAAGCTGTCGATTGTCGGAGAGCTGGCAGCAGGTGTTGCCCATGAAATCCGCAACCCGCTTACAACGATTAAAGGGTTTGTCCAGCTTTATAAAAAAGAAAATAGTTCGATTGAATTTAATGACTTGCTTCTCAGTGAGCTGGAACGAATCGAAACGATTACAAGTGAAATGCTGACACTTGGTAAACCCCAGGCCATTCAGCTTAATCGGGCGAATTTACGGGATGTAATTGAAAACACGGTTGAACTGTTATCTCCACAGGCAAATATGAAAGATATCCAATTCATCCAGAAGTGCGAAGACACAGACTTTGTTATTACTTGCGAGAAGAATCAAATCAAGCAGGTGTTCCTGAACATTTTCAAAAATGCGATGGAGGCAATGCCAGAGGGTGGGGACATCGAAATAAGCCTGAAGAAAGGCGAGAATGAGGACTGTGTTATTTCCGTAAAAGACCAAGGATGCGGAATCCCAGAAGAATTGCTGCCGCGTTTAGGTGAGCCTTTTTACACATTGAAGGAAAAGGGAACAGGGCTGGGACTGATGATTTGCCATAAAATTATAAAACAGCACCAGGGGATTATTTCTTATCAAAGCACGCTAAACGAGGGTACCTTGATTGAGATTCACTTGCCTTTAGCGAGCAAAATTTTTGAATGAGGTAATATTAAGGTCGAGGTATAGAGAAGGAGGGTGGCAATCGATGCCACCCTCCTTTCTAATTTAAACGTTCAATGAATGGGAGTTTTTCATTCGTGATTGATAGATTTGGTAAAGAACCAAGGCGATACCTGATAATATAATCCCTGAAATATATGGCATGCCGATGGCAATTGAGAACAGCCATCCGCCTAATGGCGGACCAATGATCCTGCCAAGTGAATCGAAGGACGATAAAAGGCCCGTTGTGCTCCCGTGTCCCGCGGTAGATTTCTTTGTCAGCAGAGAGGATACGCTTGGGCGGATTAGTCCGTTGCCAACGCCAAATATCGTTAAAAAGAGAGCAGCAGTTCCAAATCCTTTAATCAGCAGGATTAAGGCAAAGCCAACCGCTGAAATGAGGATTCCCAGCTGGATAACTGTACCTTCTCCCAGCTTTTTGGTCATCCTTCCTACTAAACCACCCTGGACAATGGCTCCTGCAAGTCCCATGATCATGAAAATATAGCCTAGCTGCACTGAGCCAAGCCCAGCTTTTTCAGCAGCAAAA
Organism: Mesobacillus sp.; assembly: GCF_049588175.1. Taxonomy (GTDB): domain Bacteria; phylum Bacillota; class Bacilli; order Bacillales; family Cytobacillaceae; genus Mesobacillus. The sequence continues at coordinate 2,427 of NZ_JBAVFI010000209.1, read as the reverse complement.
TAAGCGAATGTTGCCTCAAGTCCTGATAAGCTCAGAGATACGAATAATTGCAGCACGAACAAAACAGAAACAGGGCCGTTAAAGGCCTTCAATAAAGATGTCCTTTCCTTTGCCTGACTGTTGCGCTCCTCAATGGAAAGTGATTCTTTCAGGACGAAGGTGACGAGCAGGAATGTGATCAGGGAGGTAGCCCCTGCAAGATAGAATGGCATGTTCAGGCTGGACTGCGAAAAAATGCCGCCGATCGCAGGCCCGAATATAAAACCAAGTCCTACTGAAGCTCCAATGATTCCCATTCCTTTTCCGCGATCTTCTTCAGAAGTGATGTCAGCCACATAGGCCATGACAGTCGGCATATTTGCGGAAGACAAAAGACCGCCAATGATCCGCGCTGCAAAAAGCATCCATAGCTCTGTAGAAAGGGCCATCAAGAAAAAGGAGAGTGACAGTCCAATAATGCCAATCATGATGACTGGCTTCCTGCCAATCCTGTCAGAAACTCGTCCCCACATTGGAGCAAACAGAAGCTGCATCAAGGAATAGACAGCCATCAACAATCCCAGCTGAGTGGGGCTAGCTCCAATTTCCTCCGCATAAAAAGGCATGACCGGAATGATGATCCCAAATCCGACCATTACAAGGAACATGACTAAAAATAAAATAGGCAGAGCCTTTTTTGTATTCATTAACTTATTCACTCCAGTTTTTCAGCTATATAGTTGGTTTATTAAAAACTATTGAAAAAGGGCTTCAAGGCGTCTATGGAACACTTTTATACCTCAAGTTGATGAGTGTGTATTGTTATCTCTAAATAGGCACCTTCGTCGATTTACTCATAACTAGACAAGTTAATCCCTATACGGTATTCATTGTAATGCAACGGGCTCCTCCTCAGATGACAATAGCCTAGATTATTTAAAGGGAAACGCTAAAAACAACAATAATGTAAAGTATATCAGAAAGCATGAAAGGGTACCTAAAAGAGAATCTGAAAATGCATGGAAATGTTTCCTTAGAAGGGAATTGAACAACCAATCCTCCAGTACCTAAAAGTTTAGTTTTTGTTAAATATGGAAATAATATTCAAAAGTTTTGAATATACAGGGGGGAGTTTTGACTGTGAGTCCTAAAACGAAAAGAAATTTCCTGCGCATAGGCAGTTTCGTCCTGGGTTTAGGTTTTATGGGAGCGATGGATGGCATCATCTTTCACCAGTTATTGCAATGGCATAGTGTGATCATGCAGACAGATCGTCCAGGACAGATTGTAAGTGATGGCATATTCCACTTTGGTGTAACGATTGCATTAGTAATCGGCGGGATTCTTTTGTGGCTAGCCGGGAGACCGTCAGATATTACTAGAGGGGTTAGGATTCTTGTAGGCAGCTTTTTAACAGGGGCTGGTACTTTTAACTTGGTAGAAGGTGTTGTGAACCATCATCTTTTGAAAATCCACCGTGTAAAGCCGGGGGACCCTAATGCATTAATGTATGACCTTGCTTTTCTTGCACTAGGCTTATTGCTGGTAATCATTGGGGAGCTAGTCAGGAAAAAGGGACAACAATCTGGCCGTACAATAGACCTATAATGGGCAAGATGGAGACAGATTCAATGTACAGATTTGTTAGTTTTACCGTCATATTCTCATTTGTGTCAGTCATGTTATATTTCCATAATCAAAATGGACACGATCAGGCTTCGAACCATGGTGAGGCACACAAGCATGAAGAAGTGTCCATTCCCTCAGGTGAGCAAATTCCTTCAATTGAAGGATCTGTAAAAAAAGATCATTCAGGTTCTTGGCTGCTTCATATCATGACAGATAATTTTAAGTTCACTCCAGAAAAAGCTGGTCTTAATGAAGTCAACTATAGCGAGGGGCACGCACATTTGTATGTGAATGGGGAAAAATTAAACAGGCTGTACGGAAACTACTATAACTTAGGTGAACTTGAACCGGGTACATATCATATTAAAGTAACGCTTAATGCCAATAACCATGGGATCTTTACGGTTGATGGGCAGGAAATCGCCTATCATAAAAAACTTAAAATCAAATGAAAATTCATGGATGCCATTTGGCATCTTTTTTACTGGGACGAACCGAGGCGATCAGCGATCTTGCATGGAGTGATTTCACCAGCTTGAAAAACAAGATTGTCAAAGGCTGGACTATTAAATAAACAGGAAGCGAATAGTATGGGCTCCAATTCTTATACTGTAAAAATTCAATATAGGAGGTAGAGACTATCCTTTCAAAAAGGACACCGCCAATAGAACAAAAAATGATATATAGAACAAGACGCAGCCCTTTTAGCTGAAACTTGTCATATAAATAGATAAACAAATAGCCAAAAGGTGCATAAGGGATATAAGAGAATAAATCAAAAAGCTCATATTTACCCGTATCCATTATGTCGTAGAAATC
>NZ_JBAVFI010000208.1:0-5617 GCF_049588175.1 Mesobacillus sp. | reverse complement strand
CTCCATCACAGTATACCTTGTAAGTATGACTCAATCGGCCAGTGATCTGCTTGAAGTGCTAGTTCTGGCAAAGGAAGCAGGCATTTACAGGCTTCATGCGGACGGTACTTTTGAAACGGACTTGAATGTAGCGCCTTTGCTTGAAACAATTGATGATTTGACTGCAGGTCCAAAAATCATGGAGACCCTTTTCAATATGCCAGTATACCGTGACCATTTGAGCAAAATGAATGATCAGCAGGAAATCATGCTGGGTTACTCAGATGGAAGTAAGGATGGCGGAACCTTGACTGCTAACTGGAAGCTATATAAGGCTCAGCTTGAAATTAATGAGATGGCAAAAAAATATCAAATCAGCCTGAAATTCTTCCATGGAAGAGGCGGATCACTAGGACGAGGGGGCGGACCATTAAACCGAAGCCTGCTATCACAACCGGTAGAGACACTCGGCCAGGGGGTCAAAATTACTGAGCAGGGTGAGGTACTTTCGTCGCGCTACCTTCTTAAAGATATTGCTTACCGGAGCCTCGAACAGGCTACTTCAACCATGATGAAAGCAGCTGCCAATGTTCTGAATGAATCAGAGCAAGGTCATTTGCGCGATCATAGATGGGTAGATGCAATTGAAGAAATTTCTGCTGTTTCCTTAAAGAAGTATCAATCGCTTGTTTTTGAGGATCCAGATTTTATCACCTACTTTAATCAGGCAACACCGTTACAGGAGTTAAGTGAGCTGAATATTGGCTCACGACCGATGAGCAGGAAAAATAGCAGCAAATTTGAGAATCTGCGTGCGATTCCGTGGGTATTCGCCTGGACACAAAGCAGGCAGCTATTCCCAGCATGGTATGCAGCAGGAACAGGCTTGGAAAGCTTTGCTGTAAAAAGCCCTGAAAATATACAGCTTCTGCAGGAAATGTATGAGGAATGGCCATTCTTCAGGAGCACGGTTGATAATCTGCAAATGGCGCTGATGAAGGCAGATATAACCACTGCTAAGGAGTATTCTTCACTTGTAGAAGACAAGGCGATTGCCGATAGAATTTTCGGCAACATTGTCGAGGAATTCGAAAGAACGAAGAATATTTTGCTTAAGATTACTGATGATGAAGAACTTCTTGACCATACACCGAACATCAAGGATTCTGTACACAGACGAAATCCTTATGTAGATCCACTTAACTTCCTTCAGGTTGAATTAATCAAGGAACTTCGTAATGTGGAAGATCCAGATGATGAACTTCTCACACAGGTTTTGTTAACCATAAGCGGCGTGGCGGCTGGGTTAAGGAACACTGGTTGAAAAAAAGCACCAGCCAATATGAAATTGGCTGGTGCTTTTTTTGCGGCTATCTTAAATTAGACTATTGATTTCCGCTCCAGGCACTCGCTTTCCGCGGGGCGTCAGGTGTTAAAAATTAGTATTGAACTTTAACACAGCCTTAATGGAAAATAATTTTAAAATTGCAGCAGATTTTCGGGGATGTTCCCACGATTATTCAGCTTCATTGCCTTATTTATAAGATTGCACTTCATCCTAGTAGCTTTAAATGCCGTTCCGTTGTTATTTTGGTGAGTAAGTCATGATTTAAGGAATGGGCCATACTTAATGTAAGTTCCAGGATTTTGCGCATGCCTTCTTTATGCCCTTTTCTGATTGCTAGGCTGTCACATTCGATTTCACTATCAACGCTCAGTTGATTTTCATATACGGGGTATTTGATATGTCCAATTTCATGCCAGATGACCGCTTCTTTTATTTCTTGATCAACACAGAAAGCTTGATAGTCGTACACAACGATATACCAATCATACTGGGCTTCAAAAGATTTATAAAACAGGGTCAAAATACGGGAATCAATATTCCATACGTTCAGCCATTTTTCATTTTTCAATCCAAAAACTTTCATGATCGCTTCTTTATTTTCCAAAACAGCTATGTTCCCCTCGAGACCGTACTTTTCCTGATCCAGCAATTCACCGATGCATTTCAAAAAGCAGCCCCCTTCGAAAATTAGACTTGTTATCATTGTTAAATATATTAGGTATTCCTAATCAACATGTGTAAAATAATAATCAATGAAGTACGAACCTCACTGGATGGAAAGGGGGGCCGTCATTTGCTTTGCTCACAAATATATTTAACGGTGCATAGAAAAATCGAGGACAATGAACAGAAATATGAAGAAAACAAAGAATTGATCAAAATATATGAAGACAGATTGACGACAGCCTCTGAGCATTTTCATCTTAAAGATATTTTAGACATATCCTTCAGAAATTTCTCTGACGCTAAGGGATTTCTTTATCTCCATACAACCAGAGGCCTCTATTCTTATGTAACCGACAACGAGCCTCAACAGTTAATCAGAATTTTTAAAGAGCTAAAGAGACAAAATTAAGCTATCTACATATTACAAACAAAAAAATCACACTCTATATACAAAGGGTGTGATTTAATGCTTTCTAGCACAGTGGAGATTATTGGACATTTTTTTCAACAACAAGTCTTGTCTACCGTCTCACTAGAAGAGTTAATGAAAGCAGAATGGAATTATCATGAATTACTAAGAAGCTATTGGCATGAGAAAAATTTCTTAACTGCAAGATGGTGGTTTCTGGTCATTCTTTCTATAGGTCCTGCAATTATATGGTGGATGGTTGTCGATAAAAAGAAAGTGATCGAAAATACAGCATTTGGTTTATTTTATGGAGTTGCTGCCATTTTTTTGGACTCTATTGGCAGCAATGCTATGGTGTGGACATACCCAGTCCGCTTAACACCTTATATTAACCCCCAGTTATATCCGTATGACGTTGGAGTTGTCATCATTCCTTTTATGCTGGTGTACCAAAGGTATAGCTTCTCCTTAAAAAAATTCTTTATTGCAACAGGGATGCTTTCCTTGTTTCTCGCATTTGTAGCAGAGCCTTCAATGGAATTGCTTCATATTTACAAGGAACTTACCTGGAAGCACATATACTCATTCCCAATCTACTGGTCATTAGGGCTGATTTGCGGAGCAATCATTAAGAAATTCAAATCATTAGAAAACGAAAGCAAGCGGCCTGGCTCGGTATAACATCACCAGCCGGGCTTTTTTATGGTAATCTAAATTAATTAAAGGGAGTGGAGTTATGACGAGATTTACTGAAAATGTGATTAAAGTTATTCAAAGCATCCCATCAGGCAATGTGATGACATATGGACAGATCGCAAGTGCAGCTGGGAGCCCGAGGGCAGCAAGGCAGGTAGTGCGCATCCTGCATTCAATGTCCAAAAAATATCATCTTCCCTGGCATAGAGTCATTAATTCAAAAGGAGAAATCGGCTTTAATGATGACGAGATGTTCTTCACCCAAAAGATGATGCTTGAAGAAGAAGGAATAAAGTTTACTAGCAAAAAATCTATTTCACTTGATGAGTTTCAATGGAAAATGGATGATCATGATTTAATTTAAAGGCTATGATAAGGAGCAGGTTGATTAATAAACCCTATTGGTTAGAGAGGAAAGCATTAAACAGTTTAACGCTACGAATTTGAAAGAGATTAATTGCTTTCACCTTTCAGAAATAGGCCTATTGGGATTGGCACTATCATTATAGTAAAATATAATTATAATGATATTTTAAAACGAAAGCATAGGTGGAAAACTTGAACGGAACAATACATACAGCTCTAGGAGCCGCAGCTGGATTCATTACAGCAAACACATTGCAAAGCGATCCGCCGACAACCGTTTTTTTAGTGATAGTGGGAGGAATAGCAGGGTTACTTCCTGACGTGGATGTAGATGGAAAGCTAAGCAATAAGATTACCTTATCCTATAAAGTGATCAGGACGGTCGCACAGCTTATCGGTTTATTAATGATTCTTTATAGTTTCTTTGAAGGTGGCAGTTCAGAAAAATGGGTGGGTATATGCATTGGGGCAGGTATGATCGTTTTATCTTCCTTTTTAACACAAAGGAGGATGCTTACAGTAACAGGAGTAGGTGTTCTCGCAGGAGGAATTTCTATGCAGGAAAGCTGGCTAGTTTTGCTGGGTATCTACATCATCATTGCATCCTTTGTGCCTCATCGCAGCTACACACACTCTATTGTTGGAACTCTTTACTTCGCAGCAATAGCGACAAGGTTCCAAGAATCAATTGGGGTGGAAGGGGTTTTCGCCACATGCATGCTGGCATACGCTAGCCACTTAATTGCCGATATGAAGGTGCTGCCCTTTAATAAAAAAGGAGTTAAGTTCTTTTTGCCGTTATCATCAAAAGAATTCTGAGCTAATTGACAATTAACTGTCATCGAAACAAAACCATTTATAAAAAAATTGGCTCTAAGTAAATAGGTCGCTTGTTAAAGCGACCTATTTTTGTATTTCAGTGAAGCAGTTGCACTTGCATCTGCTGGTATTTGATAATTAACTGATCGAGCATTTGGCTGATTTTAATCGTTTCCGGGCTATTAAAACCACTTGCAACGCCGAGTTTAATCATTTCCTGCCTATAAGACTCAATTGTCATTAAGAGATTTTCTTTCGCAGCTTCCATTCAATCGACCTCTCTCTCGTGTTAGACAAATCCTTATATTTTGATTATCGACTATTAAATGTAATTTTTTACAGTTCAAAAGGTTTTAACAGCAAAAAAGAGAATTTAATATATCTGATCAAAAAGGGGGAGTATAAGTGAGAATTGCTGAGGGTGTAGAAATGCTAAATTTAAGCCTAAAATCATTTGGGGATGACGGTGTGTTTAATCCAACCTTGCTATGGGATGGTCAGTCTGCCATATTGATAGATACCGGCCTGCCGGGTCAAATAGGGGAAATAAAAAAAGAACTTAATCGTGTTGGCGTGCCATTCGGGAGCTTGACAGCTATCATTCTTACACACCAGGATATAGATCACATTGGAAATATTGAATTGATTTTAAAGGAATTAAAAATTGATGTATACGCACATCAGCATGATATTCCCTATATAGAAGGAGAAAAACCATTACTAAAGACTGATCCTTCAAAAATATCAGCTCAAGAGTGGGAATCCTTACCGGAGCCGATGAAACATTTATATTTAAATCCGCCAAAAGCAACGATTACGAAAGCTTTAAGGGATGGAGATGAACTTCCTTTCTGTGGAGGCATACAGGTGATTCATACCCCAGGGCACTCACCTGGGCATATCAGCCTTTACCATAAGGGTAGCAAAACATTGATAGCAGCTGATTCGATGTTTTGCTTTAATGGTAAACTGAGAGGACCGATTGCACATGTTACTCCTGATATTGAACAAGCTGTCCATTCACTGGAGAAATTTTTGGCTTACGATGTTGAAAATGCAGTATGCTACCATGGGGGACTGGCAAGTAATGACGTAAATAATCAATTAAAACAGCTGATTGACGAAGGAATGCAGGCAGTTGTCATTAAGAGTTAAAACTCTTTAGCAAAATACACCTCTTTTAATGGTGTTCAGACTGTAGACAAACTCTTTGAAAATCGAGCTTGTCTACAGTTTTTTGGTTGGCATGTTAAATTCCACGCACGATGGAAATGCGTTAGCATATTCGGAGAGACTGCGCGCCGTCACTCCAATCAACAGGGTTTAATAACTGA
>NZ_JBAVFI010000207.1:0-1676 GCF_049588175.1 Mesobacillus sp. | reverse complement strand
GTATTAATCCGTATGTTTTGGGATGGTGAGGAACATCCAAGTGTAGAGGTGCCGATTGGGGATTTCTTCGGTATGGGACATGGAATGAGTAAAGATTTTTGGTCCTTGCCCCTAGTTATGGCGCCTGACAACGGAAGAGGGTTTAATTGCTTCTTCTCAATGCCATATGGTTCTTCTGCTAAAATTGAAATCATTAATGAATGTGAATCAGAACTGAATTTCTATTTTTATATCGATTATGAAGAGTACGAAAAACTTGAAGCCGATTTAGGCCGTTTTCATGCGCAATGGCGAAGGGAAAATGCCACTGGGACCTGGGGAGCAGAAATGCCACTTCAAGAACCGCTATGGGAAACTACAGAGGGGCAGAAATATTTACTCGATGTGCTTTGGAAACAGCCAAATATAACGGGTGAAGATAACTATATTATTCTCGAAGCAGATGGTACCGGACATTATGTTGGCTGTAATCTTAATATAGATTGCTTCGCTCAGGAGAAAAACAACTGGTACGGTGAAGGCGACGATATGATTTTCATTGACGGTGAAAAATTCCCTTCCATTCATGGAACAGGTACAGAAGACTATTTTAATACCGCGTTCTGTCCAAAGGATGAATTTTGTACCCCATACTTTGGACTTCACTTGAATTCAGGTGATGAAGATAATCCATGGAGAGGAAAAAATTCCATGTACCGTTTTCACATTGAGGATCCTATCCAATTTTCGAAGTCAATCAAGGTAACAATTGAGCACGGTCATGCAAATAAGCTGATGAGCGATTATTCCAGTACAGCATATTGGTATCAGCTTGAACCGCATAAAAAGTTTCCAGACATGCTGCCAGTGAAAGAAAGGCTTCCACGCAAATATAAGAAAAGAATAAGCCTGGTCGAAGAAAAGTAAAAAAATAAGATGAAATATAGAAATACGGCCAAGTAAACAGAACATGGTGTGCTATGGAATGGAGTGTATTAGTGGAATTGTAATAAATCAAACAAAGGATGCTAATAATGCAAAATATGAAACTACTTGTGGTTGGAAGTATAAATATGGATATATTTACGTATGTAGAAAACCTCCCGAAGCCAGGAGAAACATTGAATAGTGAGCAAGTGAAATTTGGCAGTGGTGGTAAAGGGGCGAACCAGGCGGTAGCTGCTTCTTTATCTGGTGCAGAGGTATATATTCTTGGTGCCGTCGGAAATGATGCTTTTCAAGGCACACTACTGCAATCGCTAAAAGAAAATAATGTGAATTTAAACTATGTCATTGAAAAGAATACGAATTCAGGGTTGGCCTTAATTACGGTAGATCAAAATGGTGAAAATCATATTGTTTTGTCAGAAGGCGCAAATGGTCTTATTAAGAATAAGGATGTCGATAAGGTCTTAGAACAATCAATCCTTCCTGCGGCAGTATTAGTTCAAAATGAAATAACATGGGAAACTACCAGGTATGTAATGGAAAAGGCTAAAAAGCTTAATATTGCAGTTTACTATAATGCTGCGCCAGCTAAAAAAATCTCAGACAAAGTTTTTGGGCTGATGGATGTTTTAATCCTCAATGAATTGGAAGCGACAACTCTAACTGGAACAATTATTGAAGTGGATGAGGATGCAAAGCATGCCTTAAATCAATTAATCAATAAAGGTGTCAAGGAAGTGATTATTACC
>NZ_JBAVFI010000206.1:0-4174 GCF_049588175.1 Mesobacillus sp. | reverse complement strand
ACATTGAATAGCTTCCTCGAATCGGCCCACGCACGATGGAAATGCGTTAGCATTTTCGGAGGAGTCTACGCGCCTTCCACTACAATCAACAGGGTTTAAAATCAACATTCAGCTTTAACAAAGCCTTTAAAAAAGAAAAAACCCAGCATAGCTGGGCTTAAGGATCAATCTTTCTTATGGTTTGAAACATATTCCTTTGCCTTATCGATTGCAATCGGAATAGCTTTACCATCATCATAGTGCTCTTCCGTTATTAGAGCATTGGCAATCTCGATTGCTTTTTCACGTACATCTGGGTCAAGATTCTTCATTGATACTGGGTAATCATTCTTTGTCCAAGGCATGAACTTCATCCTTTCCATCGAAGATACTATGTTTTACCCAGTGTGCGGTTAATGAAACTGAATTATACTTCTAGGCCATCCAGCTTTCCTTTTATTTCGCTCCAATCCGTAACCTGGCCAATAAACACAAGGTTTAGCGGCATTTTCATATATTCCTTCATATAAAGTGGCATGCCATATGAATATTGGAATAAATCCGGATACTCCGAGTGGCTGAATAATATGTAGCCCTTAATCCGATAAATCGAGTCTGGCAGTGACCGTAAAAAAGCTTCAAAGTCATTTTGTCTTACAGGCTTCTTAAATTGGAATACAAAAGTGCTCAATCTCAAATCAGTTTGAACATGTGCCTCTTTTCTATCGGTTTTTTTAGAAGCTGACATCGTTTGTAGCATATTCATCGGAATTTTTGAGAATGAACTTAAAATGCACTTTGCCTTAGGGTTTAAAGACTGAATATCCATGTTGATTTTTGCTTGTTCAGCATCAGTCATCATATCCGATTTATTGACGATCACTATATCTGCATGCTTTACCTGCTCAAGTAAAAGCTGCTGCACTTGAGGATTGAATGTATTCCTTTTTAACCACATTGTGCCATCAACCGTCGTAACAATTCCTTTCATTTCAAGCTTTTCAGCAAACAACGGAGATAGTACCGCATCCAGAACTTCAACCGGATGTGCCGCCCCAGTTGTTTCTATATAAATTGCATCAAGGCTATTTTCGAAAAGTAATCCCTGTAGCTGGGATTCAAGTTTATCCTGGATGGTACAGCAAATACATCCTCCCAAAAGCTCTTTTAAGGGAACATCCGTCTCTACAGCATCTGAATCTATCGATACATTCCCAAGTTCATTCATCAACACAGCAATGGCCCTGTCATTAGCTTTTTCATGCTGTAAAATCTGCTTTAATAACGTGGTTTTTCCTGTGCCAAGAAATCCGGATAGGATATAAACCTCTGTCTTTTTCATTTATATTTCCACCTAACTTTTTGGTATATAACATGGAAAATCTCCAGCTAGTGCTGGAGATTCTTTTTTAAAAGCTATTTTCTTCAAATTATTTATTCATTTCCTGCTTCAGCACTTCGACTGCTTTTTTTATTTGAGGGTCTTCGTTTTTAATCTTTTCGCGAAGCGAATTCATTAGCTCAATTGTTGAAGTACCTTTTAATACTCCATTTTCTTCAAGCTTCTTTGATTTTTGGAATGCGATAACAGCCGCTTTTGTCTTTTCATCAAAGAATCCATCTTCTCTTCCAGGATTAAATCCAAGAGCTTTAAGCATTTTTTGTGCAGCTTTGACTTGTTCAGATGCAACAGAAACTGTTAACTCAGCTTCTGGATCGATGAATGGTAATGAAGCATATTCCGGCAAAGGTACTTCATGGTCTGGCTTGATCCCTTTTTTATGAATCCAATTCCCCTCAGGTGTCAGCCATTTATCAGTTGTGAATTTCATGTTCGAACCATCCGAAAAATCTTCTGCTCTTTGGACAGTTCCCTTGCCAAACGATTTTTCTCCAACAAGTGGTACACCAGCTGATTCACTTACTGCCCCAGCGAGTATTTCAGAAGCACTTGCGCTTCCTTTATCGATGACAACGACCAATGGAAGATTGTTATTATTCTTGTTCTCAGAAGCATATTCTTCAACATGACCTTTACGGTCCTCCACTTTAAACAAGATTTTCCCCTCTGGTACGAAGAGGCTCGAGATTTTGATAGCCTGATCTAACAGGCCTCCTGGGTTTTGCCTTAAATCTAGGACAAGACCTTTCATTCCTTGTTTTTGCATATCATTCAATACGTCTACTAACTCAGTTGCAGTGTTTTGTGAGAAGTTGGTTATCTGCACTTTAGCAATACCATCTTCAAGCATTTCACCATAGACAGTTTCAATCGGAATTGTATCACGAGTAATCGTTACATCTACCGGCTGCTCTGCACCCCGGCGTAGAATCGACAATTTAACATCTGTTCCTTTTTCTCCTCTTATCAATGCCACTGCTTCGGTTGAGCTCATTCCCTGAAGACTCTTTCCGTCCACAGACAGAATTTTGTCCTCTGGCTGCAGCCCTGCTTTTTCAGCAGGAGAGCCTTTTAAAGGAGTAACGATGAAAATATTTCCTTCTCGCTCCTGGATTTCGGCACCAATTCCTTCAAAGGAGGAAGAAAGGCTTTGATGGAAACTTTTTGCGTCATCCTGGCTCATATAATCAGAATATGGATCATCAAGGGATTCCATCATCCCGTCTATGGCACCATTGATCAGCTTTTCCTGATCAACATCCTGATAATAATCATTTTTCAATGTGTCATATGCATCATACAGTTTTGCAAATTCTTCGCGTTCCCGGATAACCTGCACTGCGGGCTTGTCTTCTCCGAAAGCAAGCGCAAAGGTAGTGATACCTGCTGTTAAAAAGACTAGGAAAAACAACAGCATTGCAAAGTGGAACTTTTTAATCCGAAGAAAACTGCTTTTGGTCTCTGCCTCTGGTGTCTTTTCTGGACTGTTAATTTCTTCTTTGTTTTCTTCATTAATATTCTGCTGATCCAACCCTTTTCACCACTTTCAAATCTAGCTTAAAATCCTTAATGATTAGAATAACATTTTTATAATAAAATTAACAGAAAAATAGGCACAGTATCAGATACATAAAAAGCAGCGGTCTTAAAGACCGCTGCTTAAGCATACTATTCTACATCATAACCTTGATCTTCTACTGCCGATTTCATTTTGCCTGTTTCTGCTTTTGAAGCGTCATATTCTACTTCGGCAGTGCCTTCTGAAAGGGAAACGATTACGCTTGCCACTCCGTCAACCCCCATTAAAGCTGTTTTAACTGCCTTTTCGCAGTGGCCGCAAGTCATGCCTGATACTTTTAACGTTGTTTTTTCCATATAAATCTTCCTCTCATTTTATAATTTATAACTTAATCCGCTTCAATCGAAGGGAATTAGTCACCACAGAAACTGAGCTAAACGCCATTGCTGCCCCTGCAAGCCAAGGGGCTAATAAGCCAAGAGCAGCAATGGGAATGCCTGCTGAATTATACGCCAGCGCCCAAAACAGGTTTTGGCGGATGTTTTGCATCGTTTTCTTGCTCAAATTAATCGCTTTCGGGATCAGCGTCAGTTCTCCGCCAAGGATTGTCAGGTCAGCTGCCTCAATGGCCACATCTGTTCCTGTGCCGATCGCAATTCCGATGTCGGCAATTGCAAGTGCCGGGGCGTCATTTATACCATCTCCAACCATCGCAACCTTCTTGCCCTTAAGCTGAAGCTCTTTAACATGATTGGCTTTTTCCTCTGGCAATACCTCAGCAATTACATGCTCAACACCAACCTGGGCTGCAATCGCCTTAGCTGTACGAGTATTATCCCCAGTCAGCATATAGACTTCGATACCAAGACTCTTTAGTTCTTCAATAGCTGTCTTTGCTGAATCTTTGACAGTATCTGCGACAGCAACAATTGCGTTTATTTTGTAATTGATCGCTATCATCATTGCTGTCTTGCCCTGTGTCTCCAATTGTTCCAGCCTATGTTCATATCTCTCGAATTCAATGCCTTCTTTTGACATTAGCTTACGTGTGCCTACAAAGACTTTTTCACCATTCACCAGTGCTGATATGCCGTGGCCTGGAATAGCTGTGAACTCATCTGTTGGCAGGAACTCTACATTTTTTGCGGTACCGTACTCCACGATTGCGTCTGCAAGCGGGTGTTCGGATGCTTTTTCTGTGGATACAAGATATTGAAGTACTTTACCTTCATCTCCAAAAAAGTCAATATCCGTTACACTCGGCTTCCCTTTTG
>NZ_JBAVFI010000205.1:0-12336 GCF_049588175.1 Mesobacillus sp. | reverse complement strand
AAGGAGGATGAGCAGGTATGGCATCTGTTACATTTAAGGGGAACCCAGTTACATTGTTAGGAAATGAAGTGAAAGTTGGAGACCAGGCACCTGATTTTAAGGTTCTTGCAAATGATATGTCTGAAGTGACACTTCAGGATACTAAAGGGCAAGTTAGACTGATCAGCGCAGTACCTTCACTCGACACTGGCGTTTGTGATGCAGAGACTCGCCGTTTTAACGAGGAAGCTGTAAAACTTGATAATGTTAAGGTATTGACAGTGAGCGTTGACCTGCCATTTGCACAGAAGCGCTGGTGTGGAGCTGCCGGAATTGAAAATGTCCAAACGGTTTCTGACCACCGTGAGCTTTCATTTGGTGAGGCTTACGGAGTCGCAATTAAAGAACTTCGCCTGCTGGCTCGCGCAGTATTTGTTGTTGATTCTAATGACAAAGTAACATATGTACAATATGTTAGTGAAGTGACTGATCATCCTGATTATGAAGCAGCGGTTGAAGCTGCAAAGCAAGCTAGATAAAACCATTCACGACAAGCCGCAGGATTCTGCGGCTTGTTTTATGTAGGAGATTACCAAAAGGCTATGAGAACGCGCAAACGATTAGTGCATCCAGCTTGTAAGCAATCAAAAACATGGCTACAATAGTAGATACCTATTTTAATCGGGAGGAAGAAAAGTGAGTATGACTCCGGTAGAAAAACTATTTACCGCTTTTAATACAACGGCGGATATCTTAAAAGAAGAACTTGCATGTACATATTTGGAGGCGCTGGCTGAAACTGGAGAGAATATGTTTCAGGGGAATGTCCTTCAAGACGAGTTAAATGAAGTGATGAAGAAAAGGCTTGAAAAAACATATAAAGAGATAAAGCTTGATGATTTTTCCAGGTAAGATATCCGGAAAGGCTTCCAGCTGGCAATCTTGAAAGGCATGAAGGAGCACGTTCAGCCTAACCATCAGATGACACCAGATTCAGTCGGGATGTTCATAGGATATTTAGTAAGTAAATTCATTGATAAGAAAGCCTTCAGGCTGCTCGACCCTGCCATTGGTACAGGCAATTTGCTTGCCACAGTTCTTAACCAGCAAACAGATAAAACGATTGACTCTATCGGAGTGGAAATCGATGATCTGTTAATCAGATTAGCTTTCGTCAATGCCAATTTACAGAAGCATTCTGTCGAACTGTTTAACCAGGACAGCCTTGAGCCGCTGTTTGTAGATCCGGCAGATGCCGTAATTTGCGATCTTCCTGTCGGCTACTATCCTAATGACCTTAGGGCAGAAGAATATGAAGTGAAAGCAATTGAAGGACATACATATTCCCACCATATGTTCATTGAACAAAGCACGAAGCATGTAAAGGATGGCGGTTATTTGTTCTTTATGATTCCGAATGGATTATTTGAAAGTGAGCAGGCTCCTTTATTGCATGAGTTCATTAAAAAGCATTTGATTGTCCAGGGTATTTTGCAGCTGCCAGCATCATTGTTCAAAAATAAACAGGCTGCAAAAAGCATCTTGATTCTGCAGAAAAATGGCACTGAAGTTAAAGCGCCGAAACAAGCTCTTCTTGCTGAGCTGCCAAAGCTGTCAGATGGAGCAGCGGTTAATCGGATGCTAAATAAAATCGACCTTTGGTTTAAAGAAAATAAGCTAAATGCAAATTAACTTAAAGAACCGGATCATTCCCGGTTCTTTTTATTGTGAATAAGGGTAATGAATTACTATGTGAAACTTTTTACAATCATTTGAAGTGTCTGAATAAAAACTCATTTAATATTTGAGAAAGCTTTGCTTGAAATGTGAAATGGACAGTGTTTAAATGGAACATTGAGAGATATATTTGCAGCCTGTAGCACACAATAAGGGTGTACTATTTTAACGTATATTTAAACAGGTTGTTATATAAAAGGAGCGGAAAAAATGGCTAAAATCATTGCAATCAATGCCGGCAGCTCATCACTTAAGTTTCAATTATTTGAAATGCCGAGCGAAGAAGTTATTACTAAAGGTATTGTAGAAAGAATCGGAATTAAGGATTCTATTTTTACAATCTCTGTTAATGGCGAAAAGATCAAGGAAGTTACTGATATCCCTAATCATGAGGTTGCGGTAAAAATCCTTCTCGATAAGCTTACTACGCTTGGAATCATCCAGTCCCTAGACGAAATCGAAGGCGTTGGCCATCGTGTTGTTCACGGCGGAGAAGAATTCAATGATTCAGTCGTGATCACTGAAGAAGTTTTGAATAAAATCGAAGTGCTTTCAGAGCTTGCACCATTGCACAATCCTGCGAACATTACTGGAATTCGTGCATTCCAGGGAGTTCTTCCTAATGTGCCAGCAATTGCAGTCTTTGATACAGCGTTCCACCAGACAATGCCAGAAAACTCATTCCTGTACAGTCTTCCATATGAGTACTATAAAAAGTACGGAATCCGTAAATATGGCTTCCATGGTACATCTCATAAATATGTATCACAACGTGCGGCTGAAATGCTTGGACGACCGGTTGAGCACTTGCGCCTAATTTCCTGCCACCTTGGAAACGGTGCTAGTATTGCCGCAATCGAAGGCGGTAAATCAATCGATACATCAATGGGCTTCACACCTCTTGCTGGTGTGACAATGGGAACACGTTCAGGGAATATTGACCCTGCTTTGATCCCGTACATCATGGAAAAAACGAATAAAAATGCTGACGAAGTTTTAGATGTCCTAAATAAAGAAAGTGGAATGCTCGGAGTTTCCGGCTTCTCAAGCGACCTTCGCGATATCGAAGACGAGGCTGAAAAAGGAAATGACCGTGCAGAGCTTGCATTGAAGGTATTCGCTGACAGAATCCACAAATATATCGGTTCATATGCGGCTCGTATGTGTGGAGTCGACGCAATTATCTTTACTGCTGGCATCGGCGAAAACAGTTCTGCTATCCGTGCACGCGTCCTTCAGGGGCTTGAGTTCATGGGTATTTATTGGGATCCTGCTTTGAATTTAGTACGTGGAGAAGAAGCATTCATCAGCTATCCACATTCACCTGTAAAAGTAATGGTCATCCCGACTGACGAGGAAGTAATGATCGCGCGCGATGTTGTGCGTTTAGCTAAATAATCATTCTTAGGGCAGAAGCGCCATGCTTCTGCCCTTATTGTATTTTTATAGAGGTTTTCTTTTGTGCTATACTGGAAGAAAATGCACATGCTGGAGGTTTTTTAATGCCTTTAACTGATCGGGAACAAAAGGTATTGGAAGAATTAAGCCAATGGGAAGGCAAATTATATGGATATGAGCCGAATGATTTTGAACTTGCCTATGACAGGTATTTAGAACGATCCTTTTCACTGCTGCCTGAGGAGGTACAAGAACAGTTTTTCTCCCTCTTTGACAGCGGGTTGTTTCATCTTCATTCCCTTATCCAGGGATCGCAGCTTCAGATGGATGCAAAAGAAAGAATTCTCGCTGCAGGCCGTGTATTTCAGCCTGACCTTGAGACAGTTCAAGATTTAAGGGGGCTGCCGATCGAGCAGCTGGAGTTTATTGCAGGACAGCAAATTGCACGCCATAGAATCTATTCCTTGGTGCAGGGAGGCATGTCAGGAAGCGGCGGCAAACTTGTACTTGGAGCCGATATGCCAGCCATGGCGATCATCAATCTAAGAGTTGTACAGCTGATTGCAATGACATATGGTTTTGAAGTGAATACACCTTTTGAGATGATGGTCGCCCTGAAGGTTTTCCATACTGCTACAATGCCTTCCAGGATGCAAATTTCAGGCTGGACAGAATTAAAGAATGATTTGGCGCAGGCCGAAGATTATTATTTTTACCAGGGAAATGATGACCTGACAGACGTTACATGGCTCGAACAGCCAATCAAGCAAATCTTCAAGGGAATGGCCATTATGATATTCCGCAAAAGACATTTGCAAGGTATGCCAGTAATCAGCATGGCAATTGGAGCAGGTGCAAACTATCAATTGACCCGTAGAGTCACCGAATTCGCACATAAATATTATCAGATGAGGTATTTCAAAGAAAAAGGGGCACTGTAGCATTATGAGTACACAGGAGCATAAGCAGGCTGCACCAAGCCAGGTCCGCTGCATGGTTATAACTGTCAGCGATACAAGAACGGAAGAAACAGACAAAAGCGGCAAACTTATGATGGAATTACTTGAAAACGCTGGTCATAAAATTGTTGAGTACGTAATCGTTAAAGATGAGGCAGAGCCAATTAAATCAGAAGTACTTAAGGGATGCAGAAATCCGGACATTGACGTTGTGCTGACAAATGGAGGAACGGGGATTGCAAAACGGGATGTAACAATCGAAACGGTCCAAAGTCTATTCGATAAAGAAATCCCTGGTTTTGGTGAGATTTTCCGCATGCTTAGCTACCAGGAGGATATCGGATCAGCTGCTTTATTATCACGGGCAGCAGCCGGTGTAGTGAATGACCGAGCTGTCTTCTCGACACCAGGGTCAACTGGTGCTGTCCGCCTGGCAATGGAAAAACTGATTATTCCTGAGATCGGACATGTCGTAAGGGAATTGACAAAGGATTTATAGGCAAAAAGAGCTTGGAAGCCATTCCAAGCTCTTTTTAATGATATTCAATAAACATAAACACCGAATGTTATGCTAATACATCATTGATGCATTTTATCAGAAGTAATATCCTGGTGAGTTCTGTACCAAAGCCACAGGTCATTAATTATGGACGCTAACTCTGCTATTTCGCTGTTTAATTCGCATGACCGGATAAAATTGCTCTCATCTGAAAGCTGAGCTTGCTTCAGGTTAATGGTTTGCTCAAGCTCTGCTATTCTGTCAGGGATGCTTCCGCGTATCTTTTCCCAATGGAGAAGGATTGCATGCTGTGTATCAAGGCTATATTCATCCCAGTCTTCTTTAAAAGCAGGCAGGGGAATGCCCAGTCGGCTGTTGAAAAGAAAATGTTGTTCCATATCTAATGGAGCCCCCAATCCGATAATCAATAAATTAATTCTACTATACTTCTATTTTCACTTCCACAATTGCCTGAGAATGTTCCCATACGAAGATAATTAAAGAAAATAATTTTTTTTCCTTGAAAAGTTCCTAAAAACCTGTTAATTTATTAAACATGAATAAAAATTTATAGTAATGAATAAATATTCGTTAATAAAGGAGCATAAAAAAATGACTGAAAACAAAGTGATACTAGCCTATTCAGGCGGTCTTGATACATCTGTAGCAATTAAATGGCTTAAGGAACAAGGGTATGCAGTGGTAGCTTGCTGCATGGACGTAGGCGAGGGAAAGGATCTTCAGTTCATCAAGGAAAAAGCTTTGAAAATTGGAGCCGTCCAATCGTATGTACTGGATGTAAAGGATGAATTTGCAAACGATTATGCACTTTTTGCCTTGCAGGCTCATGCTTTATACGAAGGGAAATATCCGTTAGTTTCTGCTCTTTCACGTCCACTGATTTCTAAGAAACTAGTAGAAATCGCTGAGCTTGAAGGTGCCGTTGCGGTAGCACACGGATGTACAGGAAAAGGGAACGACCAGGTACGATTCGAGGTATCAATCAAGGCACTTAACCCAGACCTGAAGGTAATTGCTCCTGTACGTGAATGGAAATGGTCTCGTGAGGAAGAAATTGCTTATGCAGCGAACAATGGAATTCCAATCCCGATCAATCTAGACAGCCCATTCTCAATCGACCAAAACCTTTGGGGAAGAAGCAATGAGTGCGGTATCCTGGAAGATCCTTGGCAGGCCCCGCCAGAAGAGGCGTATGAACTCACAACTGGACTTGAGTTCACTCCAGATACACCTGATATCATTGAAATAGAATTCCTTGAAGGTATTCCTACTGCAATCAATGGAAAAGCTTATCCGCTTTCTGAATTAATCCTCGAGCTAAATGCCATCGCAGGAAAGCATGGCGTCGGAAGGATTGACCATGTAGAGAACCGTCTTGTCGGCATTAAATCCCGTGAAGTATATGAAGCTCCGGCGGCAATGACGTTAATTAAAGCCCATAAGGAATTGGAAGATATCACACTTGTAAAAGAAGTAGCACATTTCAAGCCAGTCATTGAGAAAAAGATGACTGAACTGATTTATGAAGGATTATGGTTTTCTCCACTCCAAGAAGCATTGGCTGCTTTCTTGAAATCTACTCAAAAGCATGTGACAGGTACTGTCCGCGTTAAACTATTCAAAGGCCATGCGATTGTGGAAGGAAGAAAGTCACCTTATTCCCTATACAATGAGAAATTGGCAACTTATACTGCAGACGATGAATTCGATCACAGCGCTGCTGTTGGATTCATTAACCTGTGGGGTCTTCCGACAGTCGTACACAGCATCGTCCAGGGCAAGAAGGTGACAGTGTGAAGAAATTATGGGGAGGCAGATTCACCGGAACGGCAGAGGATTGGGTTGACGAGTTCGGTGCCTCAATCGGCTTCGACCAGGAATTAGCACAGCAGGACATCGAAGGAAGCATTGCCCATGCTTCCATGCTGGCCCAATGTGGGATCATATCAGCTGAGGAAGCCGAAGAAATAATTGAAGGATTGAAAAAGCTCAAGGAAAAAGCAAGTAACAGTGACCTTGAATATTCAACGAAGCTTGAGGATATCCATTTAAATATTGAGCATCATTTAACAGAATTGATTGGCCCAATCGGCGGCAAACTGCACACTGCCAGAAGCAGGAATGACCAAGTTGCGACGGATATGCATTTATACCTAAAAGCTCAGGTTGAAGAAGTCATTGAGCTGATCAATGAGTTTCAAATAACAATTATTGATCAGGCAGAAAAGAATATTGAAACGATCATGCCTGGCTATACACATTTGCAAAGAGCACAGCCAATCTCTTTTGCCCACCATCTTATGGCTTATTTCTGGATGCTGGACAGGGATAAACAGCGATTTTCTGACAGTCTAAAAAGAATCAATCTATCCCCTCTTGGAGCAGGGGCACTCGCGGGGACCACTTTCCCAATCGACCGCCACCTTACTGCGGAGATGCTTGGTTTTGAAGGGATTTATGAGAATAGCCTAGACGCAGTAAGCGACAGGGATTTTATCCTTGAGTTCCTGTCTGGAAGTTCGATTTTGATGATGCACCTTTCTAGATTGTGTGAAGAGATTATCTTATGGTCCAGCCAGGAGTTTCAATTTATAGAACTCTCTGATGCTTTTACAACAGGCAGCAGCATCATGCCGCAGAAGAAAAATCCAGACATGGCTGAATTGATCCGCGGAAAAACAGGCCGTGTCTATGGAAGCCTTATGGGTCTGCTGACGGTTTTAAAAGGACTGCCGCTAGCGTACAACAAAGACATGCAAGAGGATAAGGAAGGCATGTTTGATACCGTAAAAACCATCCAGGGTTCTCTGAAAATTTTCTCAGGAATGGTTAAGACTATGAGAGTCAAAAAAGAAACAATGGAAGGCTCCGTTAAGAACGATTTTTCTAATGCGACCGAACTAGCTGACTACCTTGCAGCTAAAGGAGTCCCTTTCCGCGAAGCCCATGAGATTGTTGGAAAGCTGGTCCTTGAGTGCATCCAACAACAATGTTACCTTGCAGATCTTTCTTTAGATGCTTATAAAGAAATGAATCCTTTGTTTGAGGATGATATATATGAAGCTTTGAATCATTATAATGCGGTTGAACGCAGAACTAGTGCCGGCGGAACAGGGTTTTCTCAGGTGAAATCTCAAATCGGTAAGGCAAAAGAGCTCATATAAATAGAAAAAAGCACGCAATCTTTCAAGTTTGCGTGCTTTTGATATTTAAAAAACCATCTTAGTTAACTTTGTCAGTACGGACGACAAGGACGTCACATGATGCGTAACGGGTGATATGTTCTGAAACACTTCCGATGAAGAAGCGCTCCACTGCGTTCATTCCGGTCGCTCCACAAATTATTAGGTCGGCGTTAAATTTTTTAGCAACATCTTTTGCTATCTTGACCTTTGGTGAACCATAATCGATTTCGTAGCTTACATTTGTGACTCCGGCTTCAATTGCCTGTTGTTTGTAGCTTTCCATGAGCTCAGTGGCAAATTGGTTCGCCCGTTCTGAAATCGTACGGTCATATGCCTCTACAGTTGCAAATGTGCGTAAATCGATAATGTGGGTCATGAATAGCTTTGCATCATTTCTTTTTGCAATCTCAATGGCTTTTTTAAAAGCCCATGCTGCTTCCTTAGAACCATCAACGGCAACTAAAATGTTCTTATAAGATAGTGCCATAGTTCTCGCCTCCTTTTCCTATATTATACAACAGATTCTGTAGTATAGCTGTGACAATCCAACGAAAACTATATATGTAAGCATAATAATGCAGGAGGGAAAATGGATGAAAAAACAAGAGCGTGAAGGGCAGCCAGCTTTCGACTATGATGACCAGGGTGTCACCCAGGTTAGCCAGCAAATTATGGACTCCTATAACAGTGGAGTGATCGGGCAGGAGCAAATGACTTCCGTTGTGGAAACCGGCCAAGAAGAGCAATAAAATGAGAAACAAGCTGTTTGCTTATTAAGCAAACAGCTTGTTTTTATATGTTGATGTTTACGAGGTGGACGCGGGAATGCTAGCGCTTGAAGCGAAAATCACTACTTGAATTATATAAACCTAAATATTACAAATATACAGAATAGTATATTTTAGGTAATTTAATACGAATTGTTTTGCCAAATGGGTTTTTTTCTACTAAAATGAAAGTGTTTTCATCCTCGTCCTTTCTAGAAATGATTCCTATCTAATAGAGTTTTATAAATCGATGCATGATTCCGAAGCATTTAAAAACAGGGCCTATTAGGATGAAATTTGATATAGTAGAGGCGGGCCTGAAATGGAAGGGCAATTATTATTTATAGGAGGTATGCAATAATGCGTATCGGTGTACCTAAAGAGATAAAAAATAATGAAAACCGTGTGGCTATGACGCCTGCCGGAGTACTAAACCTTGTTAACTTTGGCCATGAAGTATTTATTGAAACAGGTGCTGGCCTGGGTTCAAGCTTTACTGATGAAGATTACAAGGGTGCTGGAGCGATCATTGTTGCCAGTGCAGAAGAAGCATGGTCACAAGATATGGTCATGAAGGTAAAAGAACCTTTGCCAGAAGAATACGGTTATTTCCGTGAAGGGTTAATTCTATTTACATATTTGCACCTTGCTCCTGAACCAGAGCTAACTAAAGCTCTAATCGAGAACAAGGTTGTCGGCATTGCTTATGAAACAGTACAGCTGCCAAACAACTCTCTTCCATTGCTGACTCCAATGAGTGAAGTAGCTGGCCGTATGGCTACTCAAATCGGTGCGCAATTCCTTGAAAAGGTACACGGTGGAAAAGGAATCCTTCTTGGCGGAGTTCCGGGAGTACAAAGAGGTAAGGTTACAATCATCGGCGGCGGTGTAGCGGGTACGAATGCTGCTAAAATGGCTGTTGGCCTTGGAGCAGAAGTAACAATGATCGACTTGAGCCCAGAGCGTCTGCGCCAGCTTGATGACATTTTTGGTTCAGATATTACGACTCTGATTTCCAATCCATACAATATCGCTGAATCTGTGAAAACTTCAGACGTAGTGATTGGCGCGGTATTGATTCCTGGCGCTAAGGCTCCAAGACTTGTAACAGAAGAAATGATTCAATCCATGAACCCAGGTTCAGTGGTAGTTGACATCGCGATCGACCAGGGCGGAATTTTTGAAACGACTGACAGAATTACTACCCACGACAATCCAACTTATGAAAAGCATGGTGTTGTCCACTATGCTGTTGCAAATATGCCTGGCGCTGTACCAAGAACATCTACAATTGCGCTGACAAACGTAACAGTGCCTTACGCAGTCCAAATCGCGAACAAAGGCTACAAGCAGGCTTGCCTTGACAATGAAGCATTGTTGAAGGGAATCAACACACTTAATGGCTATGTTACTTATAAAGCAGTAGCTGAAGCACATGATCTTGTATACTCTGAAACAAAAACATTGCTAGAGCAAATTTAAAGTTATGGATCCGGATGTGAAATCCGGATCTTTTATTTTAGGATAAGAAAGCATAAATTTCACTTCGAGATTTTCATATAAAGCTGTTTAAAATAATTTCATTTTAGCGTATATTATTTATGGGATATACGGATTCCTGCTCAAGGAAATAATGAGCAAGAATGTCCGTGATAAATTGTAACTAAGGAGTGTCATGATGGAAAAAGTACTTGTTTTTGGACATAAAAATCCTGATACCGATACAATCTGCTCGGCAATCGCTTATGCTAACTTAAAGCAGAAGCTTGGTGTTGATGCAGAAGCTGTCCGTTTAGGCCAGGTTAACGGAGAAACTCAATATGCATTGGATTATTTCAAGTCTGAAGCGCCCCGTCTAATTGGACAAGTATCAGATGAAGTTAACAGTGTTATCCTCGTTGACCATAATGAACGCCAGCAAAGTGCTGACGACATTGACAAAGTAAAGATTGTCGAGGTAATCGACCATCATCGTGTCGCTAACTTTGAAACAAGTGACCCCCTTTATTTCCGCGTTGAGCCAGTTGGCTGTACAGCAACTATTCTAAACAAAATGTACAAGGAAAATAACGTAGAAATCGATAAAAATATTGCTGGGCTTATGCTTTCTGCAATCATTTCTGATTCGTTATTGTTCAAGTCGCCTACCTGCACGGAGCAAGACGTTGCTGCAGCACGTGAATTAGCAGAGATTGCAGGTATCAATGCAGATGAGTATGGTCTTGACATGCTTAAGGCAGGCGCTGATCTTAGCACTAAGACAATTGCTGAACTTATCACACTTGACGCGAAAGAATTCAAAATGGGGAATTCCAAGGTTGAGATTGCGCAGGTAAACACTGTGGATGTAAACGAAGTGCTTGAACGCCAGACTGAGCTTGAAGATGCACTAAACAAGAAGATTTCAGAGAAGAACCTTGACCTGTTTGTTTTGGTTATTACTGATATTCTTACAAACGACTCTGCAGCTCTTGCGCTTGGTAAAGAAGCAGCAGCTGTGGAAGAAGCTTTTAACGTTAAGTTAAGCAATAATACTGCGACGCTTAAAGGTGTAGTCTCACGCAAAAAGCAAGTCGTGCCTGTATTAACAGATGTACTTGCAAAATAGACATTAAAAAAACCGTCCTGCCTTTTAATCGGCAGGACGGTTTTTGTATTTAGGCGAAATTTTCTCTTCTTGCAGCTATTACCTTTAGCTTTAAAGTAATAAAAACAAAGTATACGATTGCAGCTATTGAAAAATAAATCCATGCTTCGGCAACCTGGTCGCTTTTCCATAGTCCGGTCATTGAAAGTAAAGCTGGAAAAGTTAAAGTAAGCCATGATTGCACGAAGGCAACCTTGCCGATATAGGCATCGATTTTTTTGTTAAGACCCATGGATAAAAAGAAAAGGAACCAAAGGTATGCCCACATCAACCATGTAATGGTGCTGACAATATCATTGAAGTGGACATAGGCTACTAGTGCATATATGAGTGCGATGACTGCTACCCAAAGGGAATACCAGCCGAGTCCGCTTCCATCAAGATCTTTTAATAGTGTTAACCCAACATACAGGTAAGTGAAGCCAAAAAGAAATATGCTGGCTAGGCTATAGATTGTCCAGTTGCCTTGATCGGATACCATGATCAAATAGAAAGGTACAATGACTTGCATAGCCCCGATAAATAAGTTAAATACAGCTACACTTTTTGCATTTGCCCTTCCAAGAAGCATTAAGCTGTTTAGGAATAGTGCTGCACCTGATAGCAATAAACCTGCGTCTCCCATGATGAATGCCGCAATTAATGTTAATTGACGGCTCTTTCCTCCTTTATAAAGCAAGTTGTGATGATTAGCTTGGGATAGCTTGAAAAAGAAAGAGCAATTCCTATACCAGAAAGGCTGCAAGGAATTGCCCTTATTTACATAGATATTAATTACTTAATCGATTTTTTCCATATCCTTTGATGAAAAATAACCAGGCAGGATTTCGCTAATCGTCGTTTCCTGCACATCGCCATTAAGGTTGGCAAGGTAAATCTTTGTGTCTTCTGTAGCGAATTCAGCAATTACCTGGCGGCAGGCACCGCAAGGAGAAATAGGACCTTCAGTGTCTCCAACAACAGCAATCGCCTTGATTTCAGTATCGCCTTCTGATACAGCCTTGAAAATAGCCGTTCTCTCTGCACAGTTCGTCAGACCATAAGAGGCATTTTCGATATTGCAGCCAAGATAAACCTTATCGTTGTTCGTTATGATTGCAGCGCCAACCTGAAACTTAGAATATGGAACGTATGCTTTGCTTCT
>NZ_JBAVFI010000204.1:0-1856 GCF_049588175.1 Mesobacillus sp. | reverse complement strand
CTTGTAAAACTTGAATAGCATACACTTTTATTTACATAATATAATTATAGTTAACTTAACAACTATCTTATTCTTAAACGTTTGAAAAAATTACTCCCCTACCTCAGCACAAATGCCTTTAAGCGATTTCTGCATATGCACCACTTCATCCGCTAAAAGCGAAATCCTTTGCAGCAAATCAGCATCAACAATCTCATTCTCGCGGTTAAAATGATCATAGTTTGCGTACACATAGCTCGGTGCCACATACGCCCGGAAGTAGCCTGCGATTGGTTTCAACTGGTTTTCAATCACCAGAAAATGCTGATAGGTTCCTCCATTAGCGACAAATCCCATCACCTTGTTACGGAAAGCATCCGGATGGATCAAGTCAAACAAGTTCTTCAGCACACCTGGAATCGACCCCTGAAAAATTGGTGTACCGATAATGTAGAAATCAGCATTAGATACCTTTTCAATCACAGTCTTCGTATCCTCTGAATATGTCGCAGGGTCGCGTCCATCACAGAACTGGACATCATAATCCATCATATCGAGCATTTCTACCTCAATGTCCGGATACTTCTTTTTCACATCGTCAAGCACTTTACGGACAACGATGCCTGTTTTGGCACCAATGATTGTGCCTGAGATTCCCAATAATTTCATCTCATTCCCTCCTATTCTCGTAAAATTAATACTAGAGTCTGCCGCCAAAAATAACTGCTCTTCCCAGCCGGGTACTTACTTCCCAGCCGGGAATCCTATTTCCCAACTAAGAATTCTACTTCCCAACCGTCCATCCCAACAAAGTATTCGACAGGTGGACCTCTCCTTCTGAAAGCAGCTGCCTGATTCTCGTCGAAGAAATCGGATTTCCCTTTGAGCAGCACACTGGCTTGGTCACCCGGACCCGGAAGTATTTTTCCAGCAGAGCAATATCCCCTAGCCGGTCCTTCCCAAATCGGAAATCTCCGCCAATCATGATTTCAACAGGGTTAAGCTTCGCTAAAGTGTCAATGAACTCATAAGCACTTCTTCTTGCATACATCTCATCGAACCTTGCAACCACTGAATGGTGAGCTCCAAGCTTCTCCATTTTCAAAAGCTTCTCATCTACAGTCGTCAGCATCCTTACTCCTTGAAAAAACACTCTTGGCGGAGGATCAAATGTATACACAACACTAGGCACCTTCAGCTTTCGGCCTCTTTGCACCGCCTGCCTGATGACAGCCTGATGACCGCGATGGACGCCATCAAAGGCACCAATGGCAACAATCGATTGCGGCAATTCCAAAGTAGTGTATACATGTGCTTTCATTTGACCTTCTCCTCCTGTGAATGACGCTTATTTTGTAAGCGCTTCCTTATTATCGAGCTGGCATCCCTTTAACGCTTCAACAACCATCTCAAGTTTTGCCTGGCGCTTATAGTTGTTATAGAAAATACCTCTCTTGCGAATCGGGTCGCCAGTGTAATAGCGCTCATACTGCAGCAAACGCTGTCCGAATGCCTCGCCGCACAGATCCCATGCAAGTTTGAAAATGCCGACGCGCTCCAGCGAAGATACGCCTTCGCGTCCAACATAGTAATTATTAATCGAATCCCTTAATTCAGCTGCGTCAAAATCAGCGCCAGTTGGTGACATTAATAATCCGCCAGCGCCAACAATTTGCATAACTTCAATCGCGCGTGGATACATTTTTGGCAGCAGGCCGCGGATTGTTTCAAGCGCAACATAATCTGGCATCGCTTCACCATGCTCCGTGATTGTGTGTTCATATTCAGCAACCTTCAACAGCGCTCTGATCGATTCAAGTGACTGCGCTAGTTCTCCAAGCTGATCCTGAACATTCAGGTATCCATCTACACCAATT
>NZ_JBAVFI010000203.1:0-5491 GCF_049588175.1 Mesobacillus sp. | reverse complement strand
GCTGATGGTTATTGGGTCAATATAAATTAACTGAATAATAAGACTTTCCAGGTATTTGAATTCATAAAAAAAGCCGAAGCTCTTCTCCATTATTTTATAAAATAATGGACAAGAGTTTCGACTGCGTTTTCTTCCATAATCTCGTTCCCGTATTCCAATAATCTATGGATACTTAAAATAGATGGCACTCCATATTCAGCCATTAATGAAACGGCTTTGGTTGCGTCTTCCGCTAAAATTCCATTCATAAGCAAATAATAGTGACTCTCCATAAAGTGGAGGCTTCCACCTGGAATCCCTGCCTGGAAAAGTCTGTTGGCAAGCTGAATCACATCTTCGATATTGTCAAACTCAAATAGAATATCATCGCTTCCATCGACAGTAACTTGCATTTCAATGATTCCTTCATCGAACTGTTCCTCGTCTTCATCCTGCTCGATCATGGTGACAATCATCACCATACCTTGGGCATGCAATGAAAAAATCTCTACCGCAACCGACCCTAAGATTTCCAAATCAAATTCCTCGCTTGCTTCTTCAAGCATATCATGAAAAAGCTGATGCCATTTCAGTGAGTCCTTCCAGATGTCTTCCTTAGTCAATCCCCTGTCTGAAAGGTCATCAACTGTAAGAAAAATCTTAATCTTGTTGTTTGTTAATCGTTCCAAGCGCATAATCATGCCCCCTGCCATCGACAAAGCTCTTGTTATAGATTATGAAATTATTGCAGGTTGGTGAGTTATTTCAATTGATCAATGCGCTTTTTTAACCATTTCTCCCATTCCATCCGTGACATACCTACGATGTATTCCTTATATTTTTGACGCTGCTGAAACGGCATGGAATCAATCGCGATGCCCCCAAGGCCAATAAACAGGCCGGAGTAATTTCCGCCTATCTCGTCAGCAAGTTTCAGTACCGCCTCACTATTCTCTTCAAGCGTACAGGATAAAAATAAAAACTTCGGATTCACTTTATCAAGTACAACTTCAAGATCATGTTCAGCTACACTCGTGCCAAGAAATACTACTTCAAATCCTTTTCGTCTCAGGAACATCGTAAAGATCAGCAAACCCAGTTCATGCTTTTCACCCGGTCCGCACACAGCGACCGCTTTAGGGAGAAAGGAACTATGTGGAAATGAAGTGGACAGGCCTTCTATTCTTGAACGCAAAAAAGAAGAAGCAAAATGCTCATGTGCAGTCGTTATTCTTCCCTCTTCCCATAAATCCCCGACCTTAATCAAAATAGGGCCGAGCAAATCTATAACCGTTTTATCAATTGTAAATAAGCTGAAGGCCTGATTAATCAGTTCGTGAGCCTGAGCACTGTTAAAATTCAGGAGTGACACCAACAGCTTGTCTCCCAATTCATCCAATATATCCTTTTTAGGAGGTTCAGCACCATCCATGTTGGAGCTGGAATTCTCCATCAATGAAATGGCCTGGCTGATTGTAAAGCCCTGATTCACTTTCGAAATGAGCCATCTTAATGTTTTCAGGTGTTCCTCAGTATACAATCGATGTCCGGAATCATTCCTGACGGGTGCGATCATTTGATATCTCCGTTCCCATGCCCTCAGAGTTCCTGGCTGGATGCCGAGCAAATTTGATACTGCTTTTATATTATATTTTCCCTCGCTTGTTCCCATCATCATTCCTCCGTGTAACCACATTACATCACCGATTATACCCCCCTTGGATAACCGTTGTAAAACCTCAATCTGCTAATTCCCCTTTGGCAACAGGGTGATTAAATGCGTTTCAGCCCTTGCTCCAAGTCTTAATGGAACAGCCGTTGTTCCGTATCCATTGCTCGTAATCAGAGTAGTGCCATTTTTCTTCTTTATTCCGCCTAATTCATATGGGCCAAACCCTAAAATCCTTATCTGCCCGCCATGGGTATGGCCGCTTAAAACCAATCTTATATTATGGCCTGGCTCTAAACGGTTAACAATTGCTGGATTATGACTGACGAGAATGTGAAAACCATTCGGTTCTGCATCCTGCATAGCGAGGTCCAGTCTGCTTTTGCCAAGACTCAAATCATCAATACCTAAAATGAATAAAGTATCACCCGTTTTTGATTCAAATTTAACCGCAGTGTTATCCAGCATTTTCACACCTGAATGAAAGAGCAGCGAATCCAGTTCATGTGAATTGAAGTCATAGTCATTATTGCCCCATACAAAAAAAACGGGGGCAATGGATTTTAATTTTTCAATATTAATTGCCACCTGACCAAGATCGACGCCTTTTTCAGCCAGATCTCCGCCAATGATAACTAGATCAGCCTTCCCTTTAGCTTCCTCAATGACTGAATCCGAAATGATGCGCTTGTGTACATCCGATATAAAAAAGATCGTAACAGAGCCAAAACTAGCGGGGAATTCCTTGAACCGCAGCTCATGCTTCAATACCCTGTCCCCAAATGCCTGCCGATACATATATAACAGCAAGAAGCCGCCTAAAATTAATATTGCCAGTAAAAAGTAAATCAGTACCATTTATGCCTCCTGCAATTCGTTATCTAAGTTCCATTCTCCGTCCTTAATGGGCTACATGAAATCATACCATAAAGAAAACAGAAACTAAAAAAACACACGTCTGCCAAATCCCTAAAGGAATTAGCAGGAAAAAGCAGCACATGCTTCCAATAGCTAAAATTATATCAGAATCCACTCCATTTTTGCCCTTAAGTGTTTTAATTCCGTTTCGGATCAGCCCTCCCTGTACGTACATCCCGATGAAGAGGGTTATTGATCAGGCAAGGAAATCTATTGGATGTAAAATGAATTCACCGAGAAACACATCAGGACTATAGGCCATTTCAAAGGAGCAGCCAATTGACGGACAAATACCTGCAAATAAATCCGAAAACAAGCCTGAATATTTTCCATTGCATAAAAAAACCTCCCATACACAATGTATGAAAGGCCCTTCTCATTACTTCTGAGTGACAGAATCAAACTTCATGAATATCCAGGATGCGAAAACCAGAGTCTTCAAGCTTTTTGACAAATTTATCAATATTGTCCTTCTTTTCAATCTTCATGACGATTCTGCGGACAAGCTTATCTGTTTCATCAAAAGTTACTAATGAGATGATATGTTCATGGAATTGGTGAGCAATGTCTGCCAGCCTTGCAATCCTTCCTTCTGTTTCTACAGAAGTAAATGCGATCCTGACCCCTTCCCTATGCACCCCAAATGCACTCTGGAATTGGTCAAGTACGTCTGAGCGGGTAACTGCACCTTGAAATTTACCATTTTCATCAACTACTGCCAGCAATGGGATGTCCTTAAGTTTTACTAAGGTTGTTTCGAACATTTCACTTCCATGCAAGAAGTGATCCTCCAAAGTTACAATTTCCTTAGCAGCAGTATTATTGAGATATTCCTCTTTCTTGTCTCCTGCCTTAAAGAAGCCTTGATAAATTCCATGCCTTGTGACAACACCGGCATATTTATCTCCATCCAAAACTGGAAGACCATCAATTTCATTTTCGTCAAGCTTCGTTAATACATTTTGTAATGTTTCATCTTGCTGGGCTGTAATGCACTTGTACTTAGGAATCATGATACTTTTTACAAACATTCAACTCACCTCTGGTTTAAAGTACTGCTATATCTTATATATTTCAACAAATTTATAAAAATCCCTGCAAAAGCTGAGAAATTTAACATGAAATAAAATTACACTCATAAAATGAATTGAAGTTTATATAGAGGAGGGCTTTGTTTGTCTACAAATAAAAGAGTTTGGTATCCGTACGCCAGTCCCTTCGATCCCTGTCCGCCTATCAAGGCAAAGACTTTTTCAACACCGCCTAATTTATTCTTGGGCTTCCAGCCGCCTAATTTGCCGCAGTTTACACCAATGCAAGCACTGAGAACAGGGACTCTTTGGAAGGTTTTTTATGATACCTGGTATTCTCCACTCGAAGCTCCAAGGGAGGATGATCTCTCATGAATCAGCTTCCACAGGAATTTTATGCCACAATGGAACAATTGCAAGCAGTTGATTTTGTACTCGTAGAACTCACCCTATATTTAGATACCCATCCTAATGATTTTGATGCAATCAATCAGTTCAATCAATTCGCAAAGGAACGCAAACGCCTAAAAAAAGTCATCGAAAGCAACTATGGACCTTTAATGCAGTACGGGAACAGCTACTCAGGGTATCCTTGGGATTGGAACGATGCCCCATGGCCATGGCAGCTCTAATTGAAACGAGGAGGGGGTAAGGAAAATGTGGGTCTATGAAAAGAAATTGCAATACCCTGTTAGGGTCAGCACCTGTAACCCCATGCTGGCAAAATTCCTAGTAGAACAGTATGGCGGTGCCGATGGAGAACTCGCTGCAGCATTACGATACTTAAACCAGAGATATACGATTCCTGATAAGGTTATAGGATTATTGACGGATATTGGGACAGAAGAATTTGCCCATCTTGAAATGATTGCTACAATGATATATAAGCTGACAAAGGATGCAACGCCAGAACAGATGAAGCAAGCGGGCCTTGACGCCCATTACGCGAATCACGATAGTGCACTGTTCTACCATAATGCTGGCGGCGTACCATTCACTACAGCATATATCGCAGCAAAAGGCGACCCTATCGCAGATTTGTATGAGGATATCGCCGCGGAAGAAAAAGCAAGGGCTACCTACCAATGGATTATTAATATGAGCGATGACCCAGATCTGAATGATGCGTTAAGGTTCTTGCGCGAGCGTGAGATAATCCATTCCCAGCGTTTCCGTGAGGCAGTAGAAATACTAAAGGATGAACAAGGCAAAAAGAGAATATTCTAAGATTGATTGAAGCATCCATTTCAGGATGCTTCTTATTTGTTTTCATGGTAAAGATTTATGTCATAAGTCTTTTTCATTATTTCAAACACTACATGGCGATTCTTCCACTCTTCTTCCTTTTTCCATAAATCTTTACTGCGGTCGACAATCTCACAGCGGAGAGCATGATATTCTTTTTCCGCCTTCTCCCGCTTTTCTTTTAATAAAATCATTAATCCATAAGTCCCAACGGTCAAAACTAAAAAATATAAATTTGCTGAGTTCTGGACATAAACAGAAAAGATTTCAGCAAATGAGTAGGAATATGGCTTCATCACTGTTACATAAAGATAATAGAAATAGACGGTTATAAGTCCTATCGTTATCCATACAGACAGAAGATGCCTCGATTTGTATCTGTCAAACTTCCTTTTCCGATCAATTAGATTATTGAGCATCTTCTTCGTTGCATGATCGGTTCTGTCATCCAGATTCATAATTTCTGGTTCCATTGACAAGCCCTCCTCTTTATCTTTGGCTCATTTCGTAAACTTTGCTGTTTTTGCAAACAAAAATAGATCGGCTTCTGATTTTTTGATTCTGGCCATGGGGGCTGTTGATTTCCGCTTCCAGCACTCGCTTCTGATCCAATCACCAGAGTTCTGAAATTAATAATCAGCTTTAACAC
>NZ_JBAVFI010000202.1:0-2531 GCF_049588175.1 Mesobacillus sp. | reverse complement strand
GATGTTAGCTGTACCGGTAAAAAACGATAGGTATCTTCTGCAATAATGTCGTAATGCCTTGCATCAGAGCCAGCGAACATGAGGTATGGCGCGATGACAGCGTCCTGATAGACATTTTTGGCACTCTGCTGAATGGTTTTGAAGTGCCAGCTGTCTACTGAAGAAACCCCAGAAGCTTCGTTACCGGTTACTGTCACCTTAATATCCTTATCTTCAATCGTCTTTACGATGAAATTTTTCACATCGTCCAATGAATCTCCTGGCAGGAGGCGAAGGTTTATAATCGCAGTCGCTTTTTCAGGCAGTGCATTGTATTGCTCTCCAGCCTGAAAAATTGTTGGGGCGATTGTTGTCCTGATTAAAGCGGCTGAAGCGGGCTGCTGTAAAAGTATTTTTTCAATGACTGGCTCAAAAATCATCTTATTGGCAAATACATATTTCATGCCGAAGCTCATTTCTGGTGCTACAAAATTAAATAACTTCTCTCCAGCGCCTGTAAGGTCTGCCGGGAATTGCGTTTCTTCAAGCTTTGCAATGGCTCGGGCAATCCTGCCGATATTCGTCTCGTTTTTTGGCTGGGAAGAGTGGCCGCCGCTTCCTTCAATCGTCAGTTCTGCCGTTGCTGAACCTTTCTCGGATATACCGACAACCCCGACAGGCTGGCTGACACCTGGCACCATATTTTCTACAATCGCACCGCCTTCATCGAGAACGAATTCAAATTTGACTCCCCTGGATTCCAGCTCGCTGACAATTTTGCTTGCGCCTTCGTCTCCGCCAATTTCTTCATCAAAACCGAACATGAAATAAAGATCCCGTTCGGGCTTATAGTTTTCTTTCAGCAAGTTTTCTGCTGCTTCAAGAATGCCAATAACCCCAACTTTGTCATCCAGCGTGCCGCGCCCCCAAATCTTTCCGCCAACAACACTACCTGTAAAAGGGCCTTGTTCCCATTTAGTCTCTGTTCCATCCAAAACAGGAACGACGTCATAATGGCTTGTCAGCCCAATCGGAAGCTTACGGGAGTCTGTTCCTTTCCATTTAAAAACAAGAGCATACTTATTCACCATTTCTAATTCGAGCTCGTTTATCTACAAGTGGGTAGCTCTCTTTTAAAAATGAAATAAAACGGTCAAATTCAGTAAGGTCAAATTTACTTCTATCCTGATAAGAGATTGTTTTAAAGGTAATTGCTTTGGAGAGATGTTGAATTGCTTGGTCTTCATTTATTATAGACGTTGAAGTTTTTGGTGCTGGCTGAAGCGTTTTTAACGTTAAAGTGTTAAACAAGGTGATGATAAGAAAAACAACAAAGAGACCACCAATTATTGAGAGGACCAACTTGACCTTTTTCATTAATAGAACACCTCTTAAACATAAAATTTATAAAAAAGCCTCTGGAATCCCAGAGGCTAATCACTATACGATTTCTGGTGCCTGATTTTCTGCTTCTGGTTCGGGAACGAAGGCAAGGATCACCATACCGATCACAAACAGGATCACTAGACTGAAGACGCCCATGCTTGAATTGCCTGTCAGCTGCGCCGTCAAGCCGACCATAAGCGGTCCCATGATGGAAGCGAATTTGCCAAAGATGTTGTAGAATCCGAAGAACTCATTTGCGTTTGCTTTTGGCACAAGCTTTGCGAAGTAGGAGCGGCTTAATGCCTGGATGCCACCCTGTGAAGTGGCTACCAGCATTGCAAGGATCCAGAAGTCGGTTGTTGTTTCAAGGAAATAAGCGTAAATACAAACGATGATATAAATGAAAATGCCGACATAAAGCATTTTTTTGCCGGTATATTTCTCTGATAACCTTCCGAAAAGAAGCGCGAACGGCCATGCGACAACCTGGGTGGCAAAAAGAATGATTAATAGATTGGTAGAGCTGATGCCTAAATCGGTACCGTATGCAGTAGACATCGTGATAATCGTACCGACACCATCAATATAGAAGAAATAAGCTAATAAGAATAAAAATAATGCCTTGTATTTTCGGATTTCTTTAAATGTTTTTGCCAGGCGTCTAAAGCTCTGTAAAACTAATTGCGGCTCGCGCTCGATATAATGCTTCTGGTGGACATTTTTAAACATAGGGATCGAAAAAACTCCCCACCAAATTGCGGTGATTATAAATGCCGTTTGGCTGGCCAAAGTCACAGAGATAGGGAGAATCTTGGTTTGGGCTAAAATAATGATTGCGATACTGATGATAAAAGGGATCGTACTCCCGATATAACCCATTCCATAACCACGAGCAGAAACTCTGTCCATACGTTCATCCGTGGTCACATCGACGATAAAAGCATCATAGAAAACATTTGAACCGGTCGATCCCAGAACGGCGAGAGTATAGATAACTAACATCATCAGCCAGTTATCGCTCGGGACAAAGGCCAGCATTGCGGTAAAGGTGACGCCTAAAGTAAAAAAGATCGTGAAAAAGCGCTTTTTCATGCCTTTGTAATCGGCGATGGTACCGAGTATTGGACCAATCAAAGCTAAAATGAAGGTCGCAATCGCAATCGTGT
>NZ_JBAVFI010000201.1:0-2933 GCF_049588175.1 Mesobacillus sp. | reverse complement strand
CTTTTGTGTAGTCTTCTCTGCTGGTAAAATAAGGTTATAAACCGAATTTATCTCTTTATTATAAATGATTTTCCCATTTCAGCAAAAGCGGAAGCCTTTCTGCCAAATGTTGCTTTGATATTTAGTATTTGTAAAAAACGAAAAAAATTTAAGTAGAATTGAAACAAAAAATGAATTTGAGCGACTTATTACGGAATGGGGGAGTGATACGTGGAAGACAGCAGGCTTACTATAAATGAAATTTACGATCGTTATCATCGGGATGTCTATCATTTCGCGCTATATTTTACAAACAACAAACAGGAAGCAGAAGATATTACACAAGAAACATTCGTTAAAATCATGAAGTCGATTTCAAATTTAAAGGATCCAGAAAAGCTAAAAACCTGGATTCTTTCTATCGCTAGAAATACTGCAATGGATATGCACCGAAAAAGGAAGTTTGTAAGCCTGTTTCCTGAATGGGTATTCGATAAGGAGAAAGACACAGTCACACCAGAAGAACGGTTGATTCAAAAAGGGGAATGGACTGAGCTCCAGAATGCTTTGTTAAAACTCAAACATCAGTACAGGACAGTTGTTATTTTACGGGGGATAAAGGAACTTAGCATCAGAGAAACTGCAGAGATCCTTGGGTGCAGTGAAACGAAGGTCCGTGTGGATTATCATCGGGCGCTGCTGCATATGAAAAAGCAGATTTTAAAAGATGAGGAAGGGTGGGGACTGAAAGATGGACAATCGTAAACATACGTCGTTTGACCAAAGATTCCTCGGTCCTTTAAAAAATAGGCCAGACATTGAGCCAGATGAAAACTTTGTAGAAAAGCTCAGGACGGAAATCACAGCGGGACAAAATCAGGAAAAACTGACCAACAAACCAAAATGGCAGTGGCCGATTCTTGTTCCAATGACAATGGCCATAATGATATTCACAGTTTTGGCAGCATCCTTTATAGGGGTAAATTCAAATCAAGAAAAATCTACAATTGCTGATAAAGCAGAAGTTATTAGTAAAGATACCAATGAAGACGAAAAGGCTGATGAAAAGGAACGGAAAATTGATAAATTAATTGCCAATAATAACGCTTACCAAACCATCTATCAACAGGTGTTCAAAGTTGTTGGCGGACCAACACCAGGACAAGAGCTCATTTATTATTTCGATGCTTTGGAAAAGGGAGATCAGGAATATCTTAAAGAAAAATTAATCTTTGAATTTTATGACCAGCCGATTGAAGAAGTAATTAAGTATTATCAAAAAGCAGATTTTTCTACTCTAGCATTAGAAACCATTAATCCAGATGAAAACGATAGTTTAAATGTAAGTTACTCCTATACCGATTCAGAAACTGGCATAAAAGTACGAAGACGTTTATTAATTCACAACTGGGACTCAAAGGACCTTAAAATTAGTGATGCTATTTCTCCAGTTGAAATCAACGCGGAAAAAGATCAATTGGTGAAGGCAAAGGTGGAATTTATTGAGAAAGCC
Organism: Mesobacillus sp.; assembly: GCF_049588175.1. GTDB lineage: Bacteria > Bacillota > Bacilli > Bacillales > Cytobacillaceae > Mesobacillus. Next base: position 1,441 of record NZ_JBAVFI010000201.1, on the reverse strand, counting down.
TTCAAAATAGGTTTATCAGAAGAAGCAGCCAAAGAGATATTTGGTTCGGGATTCAAAGTATTTGAAAACTCTGATGCAGAGGATGGCACAAAAAAGTATTGGACTTATCAATATTTGGTCGAGCCAGGAACAACTACTGACCTTGAACATGATTTAACTATAGACTTTCCAAACCTTGTAAACCAAAAAATCGGTGTGCAATTTTCAATTGGCTGGTCATCAGAAAATAAAGCCTTGAAAATGTCCATCTTCTATACTCAGAGAGGGAAGGTGATGATAAAGACTTTAAAACCAGACGGAACGATGAATGAAATGGAACAAAAAGCAGGGGAAATTCTTTATGACACTACAGCATTCCAGCTTACTGAAGAAGAAAAAACTGCTTATAACTGGTTTAAACTTGATCATGATCTCAATAACTTGAAAAACATATCTCCAATAAGTATTGCAAAGCTATACGTCCAGGCGGGAATTGATGGAGATGCAGAAACGGAATATGCATTATATACGACAAGACCAGAATATGTTATGTGGTCAAAGGAAGAGCATATTAAATTCAGCGAAAATGATCAAACAACTGCTTCACAAATGCTGGCTGCACTTGGAGGAATCCAGGATGGAAAGTTTGTGAAAACAAGCGATTTTGAAGGGTATATAAGCTTTGAAAATGCAAATGGGTCTCAAGGGTTTAGGATGATAAAAGACCCGGATGGTATATGGAAAGTTGCCTTTATGGCAATCCAATAAAAAAATTAGGAGGAAGCGAATGAAAAAAATACTCATCAGTGGGTTTGGATTGTTCTTGCTGGTTCTGCTGGCAGGCACAAAATCGCTGTATGTTGAATGGGCAGAGCTCACAGTGATTACCGCTGCTATAACATGCATATCATTAACATTTAGTTACTTTACGAATCAAAATGGTTTTATTAAAAAAGTGTTGAGCACAGCAGTAATAGGGTTTCTGCTGTGCTGGATTTTCGGTGCTGCAGACATTGCGATTGACCACTTTCTTTACTTCTTGCCAACTGGTTACGAAGATGGGGCACCATTATCACTTATTTTCAAACTAAAAGAATTCAATGATGATTTATTCATTGCAAGTATCATAAGTATGGCTGTAGTGCTTATTCTTACTCTTTCTTTTTCCAAGCTGTTATCTACAGTTAAGGATCCACATCCCTAATATTTGACGAATTGATTGAAAGTTACCATAACAATATTATGTTAACTTCTTGTAAAATACGAATGTTTGACTACTCCGGCAAACCCCTAATGGAACTTATTGCATGTTGGCTGATGATTAAGCTATTATAATTTAAAGATCATTGGGGGTGCATACATATGGAAGTCTCAGAGATTTATAGTGACTTACCGATATTAGAATCAGATAGACTTTTACTGAGGAAAATAACTGTTGAAGATGCAGAGGACATGTTTGTAT
>NZ_JBAVFI010000200.1:0-1716 GCF_049588175.1 Mesobacillus sp. | reverse complement strand
GACAATGTTTATGTACTGACTGCTGACTGCTATGCAGACTATTACTCTCATGGCGAGAAAATGGATGTGTCTATTGTGGATGTATCCAATCCTGATGCTCCATCTACTGTCTATGAATTTAATCCCCGTGATTACATCTCTGAAGTAAGCGATGAGAACTATGACGGTTACAATTGGACCGATGAAGAAGGCGTAAAGCGTGTCGCGTTTGCACATAGTGTAAAAACAGATGAAACTGGAAAAACCGCTTTCCTGTCATACTGGGATCTAGGCACAATCATGCTTGATATCAGCGATGCGAAAAATCCGGTCTATCTTGGAAGAACCGATTTTGCTAATAATGTTCAAGGGGCAGCACATTCTATGGATCTTGCAAAGGGTGGTACGGTTCTTGTTGAAACAAGGGAAATATTCGGCCCTACTAGAGAAGGATTCGAATCAGCTTACGGCTATACCATGATCTATGATATTAAAGATAAATCAAAACCACAGCTACTAAGCTCCTTTAGAACCGATTTCACCGAAACCATTCCTAACGGAGCGACTGTACATGATCCGAAGGTACATGGTAACACATTATATCTTTCACATTATTCAGGTGGAGTGCGGACAGTAGATATAACTGATCCAGCTTCACCAAAACAAACGGGCATGTATATCCCTAGCAAATCGAATATCTGGGGAGTATTCGTAGACCGAAACTATGTACTTGCCTCAGATATTGGCTCAGGGTTGAAGGTACTACAAAAATCAGGAGGTCCATCTTCTGAGGGGCTGACAGAATAAGATGAAGTAAGTGAAGCACATTCTCATTCGAGAATGTGCTTTTTCACCTTTTAAGGCAGTAAAAAAATATTATGATACGGCGGACTATCCAGCTTAGATTGTTTTAAATAGCCTTCAGCAACTAATTCTTCCAACCCCTTTTCCACTTCTTCCGGCTTGACCCCGAATATGTCAGCAACTTTTACAGTAGAGACTGTCATGTACTTTGGCCGCTTTGTTGATGATTGAATCATAGATTGAACGCGCTGAAGTAACAGGTTTTTATCCATTATTATCTCCTCACCTTTTTCTTCGTGAAAAATTATCCTGATTATGCTAAATAATTTTCCCAGTATTGTAAATATTATTAGGGAATTTAAAGGAGCTGATTTGTATGGGTTTTCATGCGCCATTCAAGATTGCGCAGTTGGCGGCTGACCATGGACAAAAAAAGGCCAATCTGCCATTTGCAAGTGTTCTGGTGCTGGGATTTCTCGGAGGTGCCTTTATATCCCTGGGATACTTGCTTGATATCCGTGTTATCGCAGATCTCCCAAAAGAGTGGGGAACATTAAGTTCGCTGATAGGGGCTGCTGTTTTCCCGGTAGGCCTTATTCTAATCATAATTGCCGGTGGTGAACTATTAACCGGTAACATGATGGCAGTATCAATGGCATTCTTTTCAAAAAAGATTTCAATTGGACGACTTATTAAAAATTGGTTTTGGATCACTGTATTTAACTTTATAGGAGCATTGTTCGTCGCATATTTTTTTGGACATGTTGCCGAGTTAACTTCACATGGTCCATATCTTGAAAAAACCGTTGCGATTGCAGGGGGGAAATTGAAGGAAGGATTTTTAGCGTCACTTGTTTCAGCGATTGGCTGCAATTGGCTTGTCGGATTAGCTGTTTGGCTGGCATATGGCGCAGAGGATATTGGCGGAAAGAT
>NZ_JBAVFI010000199.1:0-2384 GCF_049588175.1 Mesobacillus sp. | reverse complement strand
CGGCACGTATGTAGCCGATCTGCCATCACAGCATTCAGCGGACGGCACGTATGTAGCCGATCTGCCATCACAGCATTCAGCGGACTGCACAAATGTAGCCGAATTGCCATCGCAGCATTCAGCCGGTGGTTCCCAAATAGCAGATCTTCCTTCACAGCATAATGTGGAAGACAACTTAGCTTAAAAACAGATGAGACAGCCAGTCCCTTTATTGGACGGGCTGTTTTCTTTTTTTCGTAAAAATAAGATTGATTTATGCAAAGGGATTTCGTCTTAAGAAGGCACTAAGGGGCTAGCCGAGTTTCTTTTTCCAAAGCTTGTTCCATACTTTCTGCAAACTTTTGGTCTATAATTGTTCAATAGGCAGAGAAGCTCGGAGGAAAAAGTATGGTGTTGTTTGAATACCTGGCAGGTCTGCCGATTTGGCTCGCAATTTTGATTAGCCTATTGGTAAGTGTGCTTATTTCAATTGCTGGTATCGTACCGAGTACATTTGTGACTGGAGCCAATATCGTGTACTTCGGGTTCGCAGGTGGATTAGCTCTCTCAATCATTGGGGAGGCTCTTGGTGCTATCATCAGTTTCTTCCTTTATAGGAAAGGCTTAAAAAAACTTGGGGAGAAATTTAACGGTGGTACACACTCCATAAAACTACTGGAAAAACTGAAGAATACGACGGGAATGAAGGCATTTATTCTAGTTTTGGTGCTGAGGATCTTTCCATTCGCGCCGTCGGGATTTGTTACTTTGACTGCCTCAATCAGCAGGATGGGTGCAGCAGCATTTATGGTTTCTAGCACCATTGGTAAGATTCCGGCTCTCCTGATTGAAGCTTATTCAGTACATACTGTACTTAGCTGGAAAATGGAGTATCAGCTTGCAGTAGCGTTCTTTGCTGTTGGAGCAGGTATTTGCTACTATTATTGGACAACTAAGAGAAAAAACGGAGGAAGTAATAATGAAAATAAATAAAAAAAGCTTTATGATCACACTTGTGGCAGCAATGCTTGTATTTACTGGCTGCTCTAAGGAAAAGGAAGAAACAAAGCAAGCCCCATCAGAAGAAAACCAACAGGATACGGCCAGCGAAGAAAAGCAGGATGATCAGTCAAATGATGAAAAACAGCAAAATGCAGGAACTGATTTTATCGTAAAAGCAGAGCCTCAGAAAATAGAGCATATGCATGGAATTGGATATCCGGGCAACGATGAAGGACTCTATGTTGCATCACATAATGGAATCAAGATTTATAAAGACGGCCAATGGTTTGAAACGACAGCAGAAAAACATGACTATATGGGTTTCCAAGCCGTAAAGGATGGGTTTTACTCAAGCGGCCATCCAGAAGAAGGTTCGTCATTGAAAAATCCTCTAGGCCTTGTTAAAAGCACTGATTTTGGCAAATCACTTGAAAAAGCAGCTTTCTATGGAGAAAGTGATTTTCACTTCCTATCGGCAAGCTATCTGGATCAAACGTTATATGTAATTAATGAACAGCCTAATTCCGAACTGGATGCAGGTGTTTACGTTTCAAAGGATAACGCTAAGAGCTGGGAGCAAATTGCTCTAAAAGGATTGGATACAAATACGCTCGGCATGATTGCTGTTCATCCTGACAAAGGTGAAACTTTCGCAATGGCCACGAAGGAAGGTGTATTTGTTTCAAATGATTCAGGAAAGACTGTGAAAGAAAATGGCAATTATGAAATGGTAACCGCGGCTGCATTCTCCAAGGAATCCCTGTACATTTCCCCAGTTGAAGATAAGAAAATGAAGCTTGTGAAGCTTGACGAGGGTATAGAAGGAGTAGAATTGCCAATCCCAACCTTGGCTTATGATAATCCGATTACTTATATTGCTGCAGACTATGAGGAGGAAGGGAGAATCGCCTTCATTACAATCCTGAATGATTTATATGAATCGACTGACGGCGGACAGACTTGGAAGCAGATACTAGTTAATGGGAAAATTAAATAGACAAATAACAAATGCCACAGCTCAAAATCTGCTGTGGCATTTTTTTTTATTATTTCTCGTCTTTTCCAAGCACGCGGTTCACACGTTTACGGAGCATGGTCATCCCGCTTCCACCAGCCTGAAAGTGGCGAAGTTTACCTTCTGCATCAAATACATAATAAGCAGGAACATATTTATTTTCAAAGGCCTCTGTGAGCTTATGTTCGCCATCAATGAATGTTGGCTGGGAAATATCATGGCCCATTGCCATTGCTTCAATCACTGCAACATCAAGATCATTTTCTGAGCGAGGCATATGAACCGCCAAGATGTTCAATTCATCCTCATATTCATCACGAAACTCATTTACTTCCGGCATTGCTTCTTTGCAAAGTCCGCAGCTGACGGACCAGAAATGGATTAAAGT
>NZ_JBAVFI010000198.1:0-7375 GCF_049588175.1 Mesobacillus sp. | reverse complement strand
ACCTTACATATAATAAAGTTATACTTTATAGCAAAAGGAGTGAACTAACCTTGCAAAACGAATATTACCGTGATTTTTACGGGAAAGCATTAATTCAAGCTGGCACTAGTGTTTAGAAAACCTACTTGGACATTCACCCTGATTTGCTTCATACCCACTTACTGATCGGACTTCAAGGCCACCAAGTTGATGACAAAGAATATTATCACTGGAATGTAATCATATATAAATCAAATTCAGCTGGATTCTACGACGCCGGCACACCTATTTTCTCTTCTGACTCATTTGACCGGTTTGATGAAGCTGTGGAAGCTGCCAGGAATATAGAAATAGAAGTCCGAAATGACCAGCTTCACACCGTAATGCTACAAGAAAAAATTAGCTAACCCCTTCAGCTTACCCCTCTCATTTAGCTCTTCTCTTTTTTGAACCCATTTGTGAATTAACTTACATATGATGAATATAATAAAATCTCAATTAGATAAAATAACATAACTTAAAAGATATACATTGCTTTCTTTTTTACCATCTTGAATACAAAAATGTTCTCCTAGAACTTGTATAGTAACACTCATTTACCTCACCAAAGCCAAAATGGGCTCCTAGAACCTGTCTAGGGACAAATCCTCCTAAGGCCAAAAGTCTTCCATACTTTATACTTACAAACGCAAAAAAGCTGGCGGACACCTCCACCAGCTTTTTCTAATAAGTTGTTTAAGCAAGCCTGAACACGATTCCATGTCCGCCCTTTGGATATTCCCATTTAATATTCTGATATGGACAGCCGATCCTGCAGCTTCCGCACTCATGGCAGCCTTCGTAGCCTACCTGCATTCTCTTCCCTTCCCATTTGTATACTTCAGCAGGGCAGAAAACAGTACAGATCTTGTCGGGGCATTGGGTCATGCAGACGTCATGGTCCAATACTGTCAGATGCGATTTTGTGTCACACTTAAACCTTAAGAGATATTGTTTTTCCTCGATGTTTGTCGTTGACATTATTTCACCGCCTTCCAGGCACGATAGATATCCTGCATTACCTTAAAGGTTCCTTTTTCAGCAGTCATGCTGCGCATGATTTCTTTTTGCTTTTCTTTTTTCGGTGTTCCGTCTACTGTAAAGAATTTGCTCATTGCCTGATTCACCATTGGCAGGTACTCCTTAAAGTACTGCGGATACTTCTCAAATGTGTGTGCAGCATCCTTGTATTTTTCAAGGTCCTTGATGATGAAGCTTCCATATAACGCTTCTTTGTACCTATTCAGACTCTTTTCACTGAAGTTACCATCTTTCTTCGCTTCGACGATTGCTTCTGCGGCCATTTTTCCTGAAGCCATTGCCATGTTAGAGCCTTCGCGATGGATGGCGTTTACAAGCTGCGCTGCATCCCCAACCACAAGCACACCATTTCCGGCCACACGTGGAACGGAATGATATCCTCCTTCAGGAATCAGGTGGGCAAGGTACTCGGCAGACTCTCCGCCTTCAAGATAAGGACGCACCATCGGATGCTTTTTCAAGTAATCCAGCAATTCATACGGTTTCAGCTTTGCTTTGATCATACTTGAAAGTGTAGTTCCTACCCCGATATTCAAGCTATCTTTGTTTGTATAAAGAAAAGCTGTACCGAGGTTGCCTTTTGTGGAATCCCCGAAAATCTCAATCGTTGTTCCATGGTTTCCTTCGAGATTGAACCGGTCATTAATCTTTTCCTTTGGAAGATTAATGACCTCCATGACCGTCAATGCTACTTCATCAGGACGGAATTCCCTGTGGAAGCCGAGCTGCTTGGAAAGTAATGAGTTAACACCATCTGCGAGGACAACGACATCAGCAAATGCTTCTCCATCTGGACGGTCGGTGCGAATCCCGACCACCTGGCCGTTCTCGACAATACATTCTGTCACAACAGTCTCATTGATCAGCAAAGCGCCGGCCTCGACAGCTTTCTGGGCGAACCATTGGTCGAACTGTGCACGAAGCACTGTAAAATTATTATATGGTTCAACCGCCCACTCAAGACCTTTATAGCCGAATTGAACGACTGACTCTTTGTCCATCATCCAAAAGCGCTGTTCAACTACAGGCCTTTCCAACGGAGCTTCCTTCCAGAATTCAGGGATAATCTCTTCCATTTGCTTACGGTAAAGGACACCCCCCATTACGTTCTTGCTTCCAGGATATTCTCCACGTTCAATTAATAACACCTTCAGCCCGCTTTTTGCGCAGCTGTAAGCACATGAAGTTCCGGCAGGTCCGGCACCAACGACGATAACATCAAATTTTTCAGGCATAGCTCATTTCCCCGCCTTTCTCTTTGCTGAGCTCTTTGAATTGCTGGATTAGCTTTGGCACAATTTCCATCGCATCTCCAACAATGCCATATGTGGCTACATCGAAAATCGGCGCATTTGGATCCTTATTGATGGCGATAATCAACTCAGAGTTTTTCATTCCTTCAACATGCTGGATAGCGCCCGATATCCCAATCGCAAAATAGATCTTTGGTGTGACTGTCTCGCCTGTCTGACCGACTTGCTGCTCATGCTTCAGCCAGCCAGCTTCAACAACGTCCCTCGTTCCTCCTACGCTTGCCCCTACGACATCCGCTAGCTCATGAATCAGCTGGAAGCCCTGGAGGTCACCCATTCCTTTTCCGCCCGCAACAATGACATGTGCCTCTGCAAGGCTTGCCTTTTTTGTTACGTCCTTCACAATTTTAAGCACTTTTGTCCGCATATCTTCTTCGCGAAGATTAAATTCTTCTTCGATAATAACACCTTTTCTTTCTGTATCAGCTTCAAGGGCCTTCATGACCTTCGGGCGGACTGTTGCCATTTGCGGTCTGTGTTTTTTACAGAGGATCGTTGCCATGATATTCCCGCCGAATGCAGGACGGCTTGCCTCTAGCAACCTTTTATCCACATCGACGTCAAGCATCGTCGTGTCTGCTGTAAGTCCAGTGCTTAAATCAGTCGCAACCGCACTTGCAAGGTCTTTTCCATTAGGGGTTGCTCCATAAAGGAAGATTTCTGGCTTATACTTTTCGGCCAGGATGCAGACACCTTTCATGTAAGATTCAGTCCGATAATTTTTTAGCACCGGATGATCAACCACATATACCTCATCGGCTCCTGCATAAATGACTTCGTTGGCAATCGGAAGGACACCTTCACCCAGCATTACACCGGAAAGTGGTACTGCAAGCTTATCTGCAAGCTTTCTGCCGGCACCAAGCAATTCCAAAGAAACCCCTTCAATTTTCCCTTCATTTACTTCAATGAATACCCAGACTCCCTGGTTTTCTTGCATCCTGTTATTCCCCCTTAAAATCGGAATCAAGAGTTGGCAGCTTTTATTTTAAAAAAGACTGCTTTTCTATGGAGTGGTGTTGCGCGTAAATCTATTAAGCTAAGTGCTTTGATTTGTTCTATATCAAGGCAACGCATAAAAACACGTAAAATTCCTGCAGTCTATTTTTATTTTTCTGAGATTAGTAACAGGGCTTACGAAAGTATCTTAAATAAGTCTTTTCGTTCCATTAAAACGTCCATCAGCTGTTCAATCTGTGAATCTGTGTCTCCCTCGATCCTCTTCCCGCCTTCAAGCTTAGGCGGTGTAAACATTTTACCTACAATTGTTGGTGAACCTTTCAAACCCAATTGGGTTTTATCGACATCTCCCAGGTCATTTACGGACCAGATTACCGGCTCGTATCGTGCAGCATTGATCATGTTTGGCAGCGGAGCATATTCAATGTCATTAATTTCTTTCTCTACCGTCAACAAGCACGGCAATTGTGACTGAATCACTTCATAGCCATTAATTTGCTTTCGCTTGATATGGACATACTTTTCTTTTTCATTTATCTCTGAAACTTCAATTACATTAGTAACAGGCGGGATATCAAGACGTCTTGCTATTCCTGGTCCTACCTGCCCCGTATCTCCATCAATCGCATGCTTTCCACAAATGACAAGATCAATCGGATTATCTATTGAAATTTTTTCAAGTGCCTTAGAAAGTGCGTAGCTTGTTGCAAGTGTATCTGCACCTGCGAAAGCCCTGTCTGAGATTAAGAATCCTTGGTCAGCTCCAATTTCTACACTCTTTTTAATAACAGCGACTGCCTGTGGAGGTCCCATTGATAATACCGAAATCGTTCCGCCAGTCTTGTTTTTAATTTTTACAGCTTCCTGGACGGCATGGGCATCATATGGGTTTAAGATTGCTGGGGCGCTGCGTCGGTCCAGGGTATTCGTCTTAGGATTAATTTTAATGATTTTCGTATCGGGCACTTGCTTGACACAAACGACAATGTGCATGATTCTCTTTCCCCTCCTTAAAATAACAAACAACTAAATTATGAAAACGATTTCTAAAACTCTTTTCGTTAGCTTGCAGTTTGACCTATTTAGAGACCAATTAATAGAGACACAATCTTGATCCCATGGAATAGAGTTCTATTAAGGAGCATTATCATAGCTTGAAAAACAACAATCTTAGCGAAAACAGCCTAGATAAAAAAATGCCATGTAGTACGATATATGAATCGCTTTACAAGCATAGTACCAACAAATAAAAAAGTGAAAAATCGAAGTGCAGGCAATAAGTCATTAAAACAGGAAAATTCCAAACTGTCGTGAACCAAATGAAGAGCATTGTAAAAAATGGGAAGGATGTGTAGCACATGGTGAGGTGTAGAAGCTTACGTTGATAAAAACCTATCTATGTTAAAAATATATAAAATGTTCGAATAAAAACTATGATAAAAATCACATATAGCCATATTCTCGTGAATTTTTGAGCAAATTGTTAATTCTCTGGGGATATTGCTTTGTTATGTGTTGATTTGGAAATGAGTATTGTGGAGATCGGAGGTTTGGTACCCGTATTAAAAGGTTTTCAACAAGGATAAGTGCTTCACAGTCAATGAAAAGAGTTTATTGAAATATTGTACCCACCGCCGGCCAGGGCAGTGGCTACAATACTTCTGTCTATTCAATTCAACCGAATTTTGCAGTTGGTAATATATATTGCTTTTTCGTTAGCAAGATCATCTGCCTAAAAAGGAGTTTTCCTCTTTGCCTTTGAATTTCTGCTTCTTTACATAAAGTTAGATATTCAAATATCAAACGGTCAAGATTCTGGCTGAAGCGAATTGTTTCCTCGCTTGTATAACCTGATTCACTTGCCGAAGTCACCATTCGTTCCCTCATGCGATCTATTTCCTTCAATAAGGCCCTTTGCGATTGATACACTTCATAATTCCTCCTATAAATCCTCTACTACTTTAACTCCTTAAATAAATAAAAGATTACTTGAAAAATTATTGCAAATGCTTGTATCAAAGTAAATAGATTCGCAAAATAAGACATTTTTCTCTGCTAAAAATTTTTTCTTCGACAATTTTCACACTTCTTTACTTTGTGCTTGAAAAACGCAAACTGAGTTACTGGCTGACTTTCTCGTTCTCATAAATAGGTACCCAGCCTTCTGTCGTTACAAAAATCCTTACTGCGACCACCTGTCTGTCATCCTGCAAAGTGAAATAGTGGCGCACATTTTCTGGTACTGAGATCAAATCACCAGGATTAAGGAATACTTCAAAAAATTCTCCGTCTTTACCCTGAATCACAAACACTCCATGTCCGCTGACAATAAATCGTACTTCATCGTCTGTATGGTGGTGCTCCTGCTTGAAATTTGCAAGAAGCTGGTCTAGATTCGGTGTATTGCTTGATAAGGAAATGACATCTTGGGCTTGATAACCCCTGCGGTTTGAGATATCCTCGATTTCAGCCTTAAAAGTATCTAGTATTTGCTGTTTTTCTTCATCTGATAAGAGGAATTTTTCCTGGAGGTTAGCTGGAAGCTTTTCAATATCCCAATTTTCATAAATTACTTCTTGTTCATTTAGAAAAGAAGCTACCTCTTGTTGATCGACAATTTTTTCTTTTGAATATTGCTTTACGATAAATGCCATTTAAAATCTCTCCTTCATTTATACTTCTATTTTGGCTCCAGTAAATTTGTCTGCTGATTTCCGCTCCAATCAACAGGACTAAAAAATAAATATCTTCTAAACTACTTTAAATAATTGAAATGGTTTGTGTTCAAGGAGCCTTAATTGATATCGGAATAAAAATTCTGTTGCCTCTAATATTTTCTTAGCCTCAAAGGCATTCCGGCCCCAGACTGTGATGCCATGATTTCTGATCAGGACTGCTCCTGTATCCCCTTTTACATGCTCAGAAAACGCTTTTGCCAGAGAAGGAATGTGTGCATAATTCGGAATGATCGGAATTTTGAGGACGGCATCTTCCTCCCATTTATCAAATGCTTTAATTAATTCCTGGCCCTGAAATTGGACTTCCCCCCTGTCACCATAGACTTCGGAAATGACATTATTGTCAATCGTATGGACATGGAGGCTGCAGCCCGCGTTGGTCTTTCTATATACTTCAACGTGCAGAAGTGTCTCGGCTGATGGTTTCAAATGCGTTTCTTCAACTGCCCTACCGAATTGATCGACAAGCAAAAAGTCTTCCTCAGTACGTTTCCGTTTATCCTTTCCGCTCGCTGTAACCAGAAACTGTACAGGGTCGCTGCTTACCTTGATCGCTAGGTTGCCGCTAGTTCCCATAAACCAGTCCCGTTCAGCAAGTTCTGCCTTCACATCAGCAAGTTCTTCCCATTTTGTTTCTAAAATGCTCATCCTCTCACCCCTGTCTTAGTTTTAAGAACTTCTATACAATCATAAAAAGTTTCAAATGGTATATGGGGAATTTCCCATTCTTCACACTTGGCTTTTAAATAATCTCTAGCGAATACAAAGTCTGCCTGCTTTGCAGCTTCAAGGTCGGTTACAGAGTCACCTATAACAATTTTATATGTTTCGTTTTGAGAGAGCTTCCTCATAATTGATGGCTTGCAGCAGCCGCAATCATTGGTACATTGCTCATCGCAGCTGTTTGGCCATTCTATTTTGATTGTCTCTTTTGAAAAATCAGAGCCATTGCAATAAACTCCTGCAAACGGTCCAAAGCGTTCAATGATTGGTTCTATAAAAAAATCAATTCCTCCGCTGACGATATAAACCGGGATACTTTCCTCTTTCGCAAACTCAAGAAATTCCTGAAAACCCGGGCGAATCTTAGCATTTTCTATAGCATATTGAATGATTTCATCCTTGAGATTAACCGGCAGGAGTGAAAACATCCTGCCGACTCCTTCTTTGATTGAAATACGGCGGTCCAGTACAGCATCTTTGAGCTCATTCCAGCCAGAAGGTGCAAATTTATTCATGATTGAAATGATATTGTCTTTTTCAGTTACCGTCCCGTCAAAATCACAAAATATTACTGGATTTATC
>NZ_JBAVFI010000197.1:0-3268 GCF_049588175.1 Mesobacillus sp. | reverse complement strand
GTGATGGCCGTGCTGGCTATGGTCATTCCGGAATGAAGGCATGACGATATCAGGCTGGTAGGTACGGATGAATCGGATCAAGCGCTCATATGTCTCATCCTCACCCCATTTTCCCAGCGTTTCATCAGGGCTTTTGGAAAAACCGAAATCATAAATGTCATCGGAGGTCGTTTCGCTTAAGTGATAGGCAGTCACACCGGTAATTTTAGCGGCTTCAATCATTTCACGCGAGCGGATAATCCCAAGCGCATTTCCGAGCTCATTACCGATTTCGTTCTGTCCGCCTTCACCGCGGTTGGCGATCAAGCTGGCTGTGGTAACCCCAAGTCCCCTGGAAAGGTAGGCTAAAAAGTCGCTTCGTTCATCATCGGGATGGGCACCGGTATTCAGGAAAGTCACTGTCGTCTCGAGAGGCTTTACGGCATTCCAAAGGTCAACGTCATGTTCCTGCGTTTCAACAGCTGATCCGCTTAATGGCACCATTGAAACAATCAGCAAGAAGGAAAGCAATCCAATCAAATACTTGCGCATTTTTGTAACCCCTTTCATTTTTGGTTTTCGGTAAAAAATCTCAAACACTCCTTCCTCTTTATGTAGTTGGCAGGTTAGTTATTCTGACTAACTAACTACAGAGATAACCCCTAGTTACAGATAATCACAGTTAGATAATATTGTAAATTATTAAGTTGTCAGAAAATTAAAAATGGTATTTTTATACTATTTTATATGGTAAAATGGTACTAAATGGATATTCTGCATACTGATTTAATATCTAATTCAGCATAATTAGCAAAACGAGCCAATATACCTGATAATAGTTAATTTTTAATTTTCTGAACTTAATAGTTGTAAACGTTTACAAATTATTATATATTTTTAGTTAATTAGTAAATATTACTAACCAAAAAGATTAAGGCCGTGATGTTATGAATGTAAGTGGTACGACCATACAGCTGAAGACACTCAACAAAAAAAGAGTGCTACAGTGCATCCAAGAAAATTCACCGATTTCGAGGGCTGAAATCGCAGTGAAAATCAACATAAGCAAGCCTACTGTATCCATATTAGTCGATGAATTGATCCAGGAAAAATGGATTTTTGAAAAAGGGATTGGCGAGTCGACTTCGCAGGGCGGGAGAAGACCCATCCAGCTATACTTCAACGAAAAAGCAGCATACATCATTGGAACGGACATTGGTGGAACGAAGGTAAGGACGGTAATCTGCGATTTGAATGGAAACATCGCGGCAAGCAGCAGTTTTAGCACCTGCCAGTATCTCGATTCAGGATTGATGAAACAGATTGCAAAAGAGATTGAAGGCATGATCAAAAAAGAAGGAATCGATTCCGGGAAGATTTTAGGCATGGGGGCTGGGGTGCCTGGAATCACCGAGACAAAAAGCGGAATGGTCATTGAAGCACCAAGCTTGAACTGGGTCCGCTATCCTTTCCTGACCGAAGCACAGCGTTACATTCCCTTTCCGGTCCATGTCGACAATGATGTCAATGTCGCCGCGCTTGGAGAGCAATGGATCGGGAATGCGAGAGACAAGCAAAACGTTCTGTTCATTGCGGTTGGAACGGGAATCGGAAGCGGGATTATCATTAACAATCAATTATATCGCGGCTCATCAAGCGCTGCCGGTGAAATCGGCTATATGGTCACTGACAAAAATGATATGAAAAATGAATTCAGGCCGATTTTTCATCGATATGGGTATCTTGAAAGCGTTGCTGGAGGGAAATCGATCGGAAACAGGCTGACAAAGTGCGTCCAGCAGGAGCCCGATCATCCCATGCATCAGCAGGCTCTCGCATCAGAGCTGCCGGGGGAAATGGCATTCAAATTAGCGAAGACAGGCGATCAGCTTGCACTCAGAGTGATTGAAGAAGCAATCGAACATTTGGCCTATGGAATCGTAAATGCTGCTAGTTTGCTAAATCCAGAGGTTGTTATTTTAGGAGGTGGTGTATTAAAGTCATCGGAATTCATCCTGCCGAAGCTGCAGGAAATCGTGAACCAATACCTTCCTAGTTCAGTCCAGCTGAAGACGTCCCAACTGGGTGACAATGCAGGGGTCTTAGGTGCAGTGTCACTGTTCATGAGGGAGCACGAAAGTTTGATTAAATACCATTAATGAGGGGGAATTTTTGTGAAACACAAGAAAAAGGTTTCGATTATCACCGCATTGACTTTATCTGCATCGCTCATGCTCGCTGCGTGCAGCTCTGAAGAAGGCTCAAGCAAACCAGCAGGAGACAAAGATAAAGAAAAGCTGGAAGAAAAAGTTGTCATTTATTCTCCGCATGGAAAAGATATTTTATCAGAATTCGAGAAGCAGTTTGAAGAAAAATATGATGTCGATGTAGAGTGGCTGGATATGGGCTCCCAGGAAGTCCTTGACCGCGTCCGTTCCGAAAAGAACAATCCGCAGGCAGACGTATGGTGGGGCGCTCCTTCCGTTATGTTTGACCAGGCGAAGGACGATGGTCTGTTGAAGCCTTATGAGCCTTCGTATTCCGGTGCACTTGCTGACGGCTTCCATGAAAAAGACTGGAACTGGTCAGGAACAAGCCAGACACCTGAAGTCATCATGTACAACAGCAAAGAGCTGACAAAGGAAGAAGCACCGAAGGATTGGGATGAACTGCTTGATCCGAAGTGGAAGGACGAAATCATCATCCGTTATCCACTCGCTTCCGGAACGATGAGAACGATTTTCTCGGCGATGATATACCGTGATTTTAAAGACTCTCAGGACACAGCTAAGGGCTACGAGTGGCTGGAAAAATTAGATGCGAATACAAAGGAATACTCCGCGAACCCTGAAATGATGTACAACAAGGTGGCCAAGGGCGAAGGCTCCGTATCTGTATGGGCAATGCCGGACGTTGTTATGCTGAAGGAAAACAAGAATTATCCATTTGAATTCATTGTTCCTGAAAGCGGAACGCCTGTATTGACAGAAGGAATCGCTTTAATCAAGGATGGCAAGCATCCTAAGGCTGCGGAAGCATTCTACGAGTTTGTTAACACTCCTGAAGCGGCAAAGCTTTTAGCTGAAAAATACTACCGTATCCCGACTCGCGATGATGTAAAGGATCTGCCGAAGTGGATCACCGATACAGAAATCAAGGCGATGGATATTGACTGGAAAGTGTTCCAGGATAACGGTGATGCGTGGATGAAATATTGGGATGAAAACATTAAGAGTGGAGATAAAGAAATCAAAGAATAGGAAGTGTGCGGTATGGCGTCGATTAACAT
>NZ_JBAVFI010000196.1:0-12747 GCF_049588175.1 Mesobacillus sp. | reverse complement strand
GACTTCTCAAATGCCCTTTTTTTGTTAGCGGCCAGAACCAGGACCCCTATTACCTGGGCGTTCCTGACAATCGGGACACTTAAGATGCTTTCAACACTCGGCGGTATATAACCAGAGTTGATTTGCTTCCATTGCTTTTTGGAATGAAAAAGCACAGGCTTTTTATCAGCCCATACAAGTCCGCTGATTCCCTCACCCTTTTTTAAAGGGGCAGCTGCCGGTTCGAGAAATTCTCCATGTTCTACCTTATAGATTAGCTTTAACTCTTTATTATCGACGACATCAAGAATATACGCATAGTCTACAGGAAGCATTTCAATCAGCTTTTGGACGAATAAATCTATGACTTCATTTGCTTTCAGCCTTTCAGCAAGCTGGTGCCCGATTTCTGCAGCACTTTGTAAAAATTGGTTCACCTTGCCGCTTGAATAATAGAGACTGAGAATAATAGATAGACTAGCAAAAGGGATTCCTACAAAAAGTAATGAATATAGCCCCATTTCACTTTTATATAATTCGTAAAGTACAAAACCTATCGGGAAAGTAATCAAAGTCGTAACTGTTTCCCAGATGAAATCTTTCCCGAAATACGGACCCTTCCGTTTTAAGATGACTGCTTGCAGTATTAAAAGAAAAATTGTATTAACTCCGTAATTACTGATGGCATAAACAATTCCGAGGAAATAAGTATATGGATCCTTTGCCAAATAATCACCATGGGTCCCGCCCAAAGCATAATACATTAATCCACTTAGTAATGACACGATAAAAAACATTAACGAGTTTAATGGAAATCTGTATATATCAGTCTTTTGTACACGAATCCTCATTAAAAGAATCAGCACTGAAATCTGCATCAAAACCATTTCTACAAAAATACCGTATGTCAGGAATACTGCGAGAGATACCCATTGTATCAGGAAAATCGGTGTATTGTTGACGACCATTGGCATGGCAGCCACTACTGACATTAATAAAAGGAATGTGAATACTTCCCACAAAGATATATCACTTGAAGGTGGATAGACTTGATAGGTTACCCAGATTCCGATTGGTACAACCAGCAGCCAGGCAAACCAAATAGCTTTTTTTACGATTGGAGAAATCTTCATCTATCCACCTCCTTTTTTTAGGTAAAAAGTCATACTTTTTAAATAGTGTAGCAAACTTTTTGTCGAATGTCATAATTTTCTTATTTATTTTTTAATAGTTGAGTGAGCAAGGGTTTTACTTCTGAAAGGAAATAAAGTGAACCTGTCACGAGCAGAATTTCATTTTCCTTTAATTCCTTTATTTTTTGTTCAAGATAAATTTTATAGTCATTTGCTATGGTCATATTGTCAGCTGCTTTTCCAGCTTCAATTAACTCCTCTGCTTTCGCTGCTCTTGGAAAGTCAAATGTCGTGAATGTTAGGGAATCCGCCGTATCTTCGAGAATGGCAATCATCCTGTCCAATTTCTTGTCTGTAAGAGCCGCAAATAGGATGCTAATCTTTTTATCGGCATATCTGGAGTTTACTTCACTGGCAAGAGCAGTTATTCCTTCCTCATTATGTGCACCATCGATCAGAACGTAGGGTTTTTCAGACAATACCTCAAGCCGGCCTGGCCAGTAAGCCTTTTTCAAGCCTTCTCTCAAATGTGATTCTTCAATTATGAACGAGTAATAATTAGCAAGGATTTGAGAAGCCATCACTGCCAAAGAGGCATTATCTACTTGGTGGGACCCGATCATGGATATGTCAAGCTTCTCATATTGTGTGAA
This sequence comes from Mesobacillus sp., assembly GCF_049588175.1. Taxonomy (GTDB): domain Bacteria; phylum Bacillota; class Bacilli; order Bacillales; family Cytobacillaceae; genus Mesobacillus. The sequence goes on along the minus strand of NZ_JBAVFI010000196.1, from coordinate 10,982 downwards.
CATGCTGTTAAACGTGAATTGTTCCCCATTCTTCATGGAAGTTTTAGAGTTTGTGAAGAATTGTTCCCCCAGTTGATAGATAGGCGACTTTCCTATATCAGCTTTTTGGCGGATGACTTCTAATGCCTCCGGCTGTTTCACACCTGTAATGACGCTTACGCCGTTCTTAATAATACCTGCTTTTTCAAAGGCTATTTTTTCATATGTATCCCCAAGAATAGCTGTATGGTCGAGTCCAATACTTGTAATAATCGATAATAAAGGATGAATGACGTTTGTGGAATCGAACCTTCCTCCTAGGCCAACCTCGTAAATCACAACGTCCACGGGAGAGATTTTGGCAAAGTAATAAATTGACATAATCGTGATTACTTCAAACTCTGTTGGTCCGCCCAATTCTGTTCGGTCCAATTCATCCGCCAGCGGCTTGATGACGTTAACCAGCTCGACAAGGTCTTCATCGCTGATTGGCTGGCCGTTAATGCTGATCCTTTCATTAAACTGCTCAAAGTATGGAGAGGTAAAGGTGCCTACCAGGTAGCCGGCTGATTCCAGGATGGAACGAAGAAAAGTAACAGTCGATCCTTTCCCGTTTGTACCGCCAACATGGATGGTTTTTATCCTTCTTTCTGGATGTTCAAGTCTTTCCAACATCCATTCCATTCTTGTTAATCCTGGTTTGATTCCGAGCCTAATTCTCGCATGGATCCAATCTACTGCTTGTTCATATGTATGGAACATTTCAGCACCCCAATTCAAGATGAAGACGAACCAATATTGGTTCGCCTTCAAATTTAAGATCTATCATTTTATATAAGGCTTATCCTCTTAATTCATTAATGCGCGCTTCAACAGCAGTACGTTTTTCAACGTAATCCTTTTCTTTCGCGCGTTCTTCATCAATGACCTTTTCAGGAGCTTTTTTTACAAAGCCTTCATTAGCAAGCTTTTTCTGGACACGTTCTACTTCTTTATCCAGCTTCTCTTTTTCTTTTTGAAGACGAGCGATTTCTTCATCGATGTTGATTAATCCTTCAAGCGGCATGATGATTTCCAGTCCTGTTACTACTGCTGTCATCGCTTTTTCAGGAGCGTCGACTTCAAGGCCGATTTGCAGGTTTTCTGGATTACAGAAGCGAACAATATATCCGCGGTTGCCCTCAAGCGTATTAAGAGTCTTTTCATCCTTTGCTTTCAGGAACATATCAACTTTTTTGCTAAGCGGTGTGTTCACCTCTGAGCGGATGTTCCTTACTGCCCTGATTACTTCAACGAGCAGTTTCATATCATCAGCAGCATCGCTATCGGTTAATGCTGGATCAACCTGTGGCCAGCTTGCTGTTGTAATCGACTCGCCCTGGTGAGGAAGGTTCTGCCATATTTCCTCGGTAATAAACGGCATGAATGGGTGGAGCAGACGCATTGTGTTATCAAGTACATATGCAAGGATTGATCGAGTCGTTTTCTTAGCAGCTTCGTCTTCCCCATACAAAGGAAGCTTAGCCATCTCGATGTACCAGTCACAGAAGTCATCCCAGATGAAGTTGTAAAGGGCTCTTCCTACTTCACCAAATTCATAGCGGTCAGACAGCCTTGTCACTGTTTCGATCGTTTCATTCAGCCTTGTTAAAATCCACTTATCAGCAACGGATTTTTCGCCGCTCAAATCGATTTCTTCATATTTAAGTCCGTTCATGTTCATCAATGCGAAGCGGGATGCATTCCAAATCTTGTTGGCAAAGTTCCACGTTGCTTCTACCTTCTCTGTGCTGTAGCGAAGGTCCTGACCAGGAGCGCTTCCTGTTGTCAGGAAGTAGCGTAGCGAGTCAGCGCCATATTGATCGATGACATCCATCGGGTCAATACCATTGCCCAATGATTTACTCATTTTTCGGCCATCCTCGGCACGAACAAGTCCGTGAATCAGTACATCCTTGAATGGATGCTTGCCAGTGAACTCAAGTCCCTGGAAAATCATTCTGGAAACCCAGAATGCAATAATATCATAGCCTGTAACCAGAGCAGCTGTCGGGTAATAGCGCTTGTAATCAGCGGCTTCCTCATTAGGCCAGCCCATTGTTGAGAAAGGCCATAGAGCTGAACTGAACCATGTATCAAGTACATCATTGTCCTGATTCCAATTTTCGATATCCGCAGGAGGCTCGTGATCCACGTAAACTTCACCAGTTTCCTTATGATACCAGGCCGGGATGCGGTGGCCCCACCATAGCTGACGGGAAATACACCAGTCACGGATATTTTCCATCCAGCGTAGATAAGTGTTTTCGAAACGCTCAGGTACGAAGTTGACTTTATCTTCTTTTTGCTGAAGAGCGATCGCTTCATCAGCAAGAGGCTGCATCTTAACGAACCATTGTGTCGATAAATATGGTTCGACAACTGCGCCTGTACGTTCTGAATGTCCAACTGAGTGCATGTGTTCTTCAATCTTGAATAAAACACCCTGCTCCTGAAGGTCCTTAACAATTTGCTTGCGGCATTCAAAACGGTCCATGCCCTGATATTTATCGGCATTGTGATTCATGCTTCCGTCTTCATTCATGACTAGTACTCTCTCAAGATTGTGGCGGTTGCCGATTTCAAAGTCGTTAGGGTCGTGTGCTGGAGTAATTTTTACAGCTCCAGAACCAAACTCCATATCAACGTAATCGTCGCCAACAATCGGAATCTCACGGCCAACGATCGGAAGGATTACCGTCTTGCCGATTAAATCCTTATAGCGGTCATCTTCTGGGTGTACAGCTACCGCTGTATCACCAAGCATCGTTTCTGGTCTTGTAGTTGCTACTTCAATATGTCCAGAACCGTCAGCAAGAGGATATTTCATATGATAGAACGCACCTTGTACATCCTTGTGAATAACCTCAATATCAGAAAGAGCTGTTTTTGCTGCTGGATCCCAGTTGATGATGTATTCACCACGATAGATAAGACCCTTGCGGTACAGGGAAACAAATACTTCTTTTACGGCATCAGACAGTCCTTCATCCAATGTGAAACGCTCACGGCTGTAATCAAGACCAAGACCAAGCTTTGACCATTGCTTGCGGATATGCTGAGCATATTCGTCTTTCCACTTCCACGCTTCCTCCAAGAACTTCTCGCGTCCTAAATCATAGCGGCTGATTCCTTGGCTGCGTAGCTTTTCATCAACCTTCGCCTGCGTTGCGATTCCTGCATGATCCATTCCTGGCAGCCAGAGAACATCGTATCCCTGCATCCTCTTCATGCGAGTTAAGATGTCCTGGAGAGCTGTATCCCAGGCATGCCCAAGGTGAAGCTTTCCTGTCACGTTCGGCGGCGGGATAACAATCGTATATGGCTGCTTTTGTGCATCATCTTTAGCTTCGAAAAACTTACCCTTGATCCACCATTCATAACGGCCCTGTTCAATCGAGGACGGATCGTATTTAGTAGGCATTGATAAATTCTCTTCCATCATGATTCCTCCTAAAAAATAAAATAAAAAAACTCCAATCGCCGTAAAAGGACGAATGGAGTTTGTTCGCGGTACCACCTTTTTTTCCAACATGGGAAAAGAATCATTCCAACATGCTGGCTCTTGAGGAAATAACGGCTCTTCACCGTCGCCTGTTAAAAGGAATACTCATTCCGTTAGCAGGAGAAGCTCTAGGGCGACCTTCCATTGATTCAGCTTAGAAAACCTTGCAGCTAATGGTTTTCCTCTCTTAAAGCTAAATGATAATGTACTCTTCCCTGTCAAAGCTATTCACTTTATTGTGTTTTTGTATATTAGTTATACTACCCAAAAAAGGGGAATGACGTCAATCATCATTTCCTATTTTTTTATATTTTATACTTTTTGCATCATACTGTTCCATTTATTAGCACGTTTTAGGCAAACGGCTCATAGAATAAAAAAGGAATATCTGTCGGTTTGGAGGGATGGAGATGAAGAGACGAAGGTATAATCCATATACACTCCCTAGGTGGGCCCGAACGGCTCGAGGCATCTGTGCTCAATTAATCTTTCCTTTTTGCATTTTCCAAGGATTTCGGACGCTATTTTTCCCAACGACTTTTGATGTACTGCTGTTATCCATCTTTATCATGATCGCTCTGGCGATAAAATTTGAAATCTTTTAAGGAGCCGCAGGGCATATTTTAGCTCTGGGCTCCTTCTTGTTGTGCTTGCTTCGCTTGCTGTTTCTGTTTTTCTATCTCATCCATTTTCGTTACAACATATCCAGTATTGCTTAAAAGCCAATATTGCCTCTGCAATCTTTGGACAAACTTCCTTTCATCAATTTCTGCTTTTCGCTGATGATAGGTTTCAGCTACACGGATGATCCCCGCCGGAAATGCCAAATAGCCCATGAATAACTGCATCTCATCCTCTCGGAAAGGGAAATATTTTAGGTAAGCGTAAATCCAGTCAATAGATTCTTCAGAACGTTGGGGCATTGTTTTTAACGACCTAGATACAAAGGGTAATAGATCCTGAATTGGTGAACCTTGCCTCGCGTTCTCAAAATTAATGAAATAACCATATCCTCTTTCATCGAACAAGAAATGTTCCGTTGAGATTTTCCCATGCAAGATGACGGTCCTAGTCTTTTTTTGATCCTTTGTTTTCTCATGCCAGCTCTCAAGCTTTTGTTTGGCAAACTGGATAGCCTGGGTGATTTGGCTGTAATACAGGCAGAAGGCTAATTCAAAAGGTGACATATATACTCTATTTTCACAGCTCTCAATAAATCCATTTATAAATTCCTCTTCTTTTTCCCATTCCTTCAAGGTTTGTTCATAGTGTTCCTTTTTTAGCTCAGGACTGATTTCGAGCTCCTTTGCTGACAAAGTATGCATCCTCGCCAATTCCCTGAACAGTTGCTTTTGCCTTTCTGATTGATGATTCTCTTTCATTTCATTAGGAATCCACGGCATCAGGTAATAAAGAGATTTATTATGCAAAATGGCATACCTGCCATCATTCGCAGGATAAACAGGAACAATTCTGTTAAAGCCTTTTTGGTAAAGGGTTTGAATATGCTTAATAAAATCTGTGCCTTCATATGGATGAATTTTTTTTAAGGCAAATGTGCCGGTTCTTGTATAAATCTTTTTAATTTTGCCAAAATCCTCCGCAAAGTATGGCTCAACCGGATATTGCTTTAATACCTCTGCTTCTTCCTTTAAAAAATTGCGATCATCCATTGGTATCGCCCACTTTCTTTTTCCCTGGAAATATGCATGAAAATAGAGTTGAGCAGGTGTTAGACACCTGCCCACAAGAAAAGCTGAAGCAACCCTGGCAAGCACCCAAACCAGCCCTGACAACTAGCTTTTCGGACAAGGCGTTGCTTCTAATTTTTGTATTTGCTGAAATTGCTTAGATGGTAGTTTTGTCACTAGGTTATTGATGGTGGACAGCTACACCTGGTACATATAAAACCTGGCCTTCTTTGACTTCATGATCAATACTCAAATGGTTCACTCGCAAAAGCTGCTGTACAGGCACATCATAGCGCTCAGAAATAGATTGGAGCGAGTCGCCTTGCTGCACGATGCAGACTCTTATTTTAGCAACCTCAACTTCTTCTTCTTTCCTTGCTAAAAACTCTGCGATTGAAATACCTTTTTTCATATTCGGCTTTTTCTTTTTCATTACTGGAGAAGATGAGCTTTCTTCCTCAACATCCTGGACTTTAGCAGGTTTGTTCTCCTCCACTGGCGGCTCTTCGATTTCGACTTCGGTTTCCTGTTCAGCCTCAACCTCGGTTTCTTCCGCTGGTGCATTCTCATTCCTAAAATCGCTATAGGAATATTCAGGAACGGCCTGTAAATGACGCTGTTCCTGCAATACAGGCTCCTCAACCTTTTCCTCTGCACCAGTTTTTCTCGCTTCCGCCCGGAACGGTGCATACAATTCCTCTTCGAATGTATTTTCCTCGTCCTGATTCAAAGCTTCGTTCTGCTGGACAAATGAATATGCTGGTGCTTCTGGAAAGTCGAATTCTGCCGCCTCTTCTTCATTTTGGTTTTTGGCTGTAGCTTCTTCTGTTTGCTCTTCACGGAAGCTGAATTGAAGCTCCTCAGTTTCACTAGCACCTTCCTGGTTTTCTTCGGTTTCATGTTGCTGTTCACCGTATAAGCCTGTAATAGCCAGATCAGCATTCAGCTTCAGGCGATCCTTTTCCGGAAAAACGTAATCGAAGGATTCTACATTGATATTGATGTCATAAATGCTTTCGATTCTGTTTTTCGGAATGGTGATATCGACTGGAAAGCGGTGCAGGAATTCATATACCCCCTCATCCCTCTCCATCACAGAATGCACGAACTTAAGAGCTGGGATATGATCTTCCGAGTTTTCTTGCTGATTTTCATGGCATGTATATTCCCCAGTCAATTCCAGCGATCCGCGAATGGATACATATTGCTCGTTTTCCTGTATCGTTATATTCGGATCGAGTGAAATCGAGACAAGCTCTGCGACTTCCTGTCCTCTTTGAAACCATACTGACTCCTCTAACGAAAATCGCAGGCACGATTGATTTCCCTGAGACAAAGCGACTCCTCCTTTCATTCCTTACGCGTAAAATCACTATGTCATTAACACTTTATGAGTCTATATTTGCTTTTATGATAATTTAGACCAATACTCGAGTGAATTAAAGGATATTTTATTTATTTTTTAGCTCTGTTAACAAGGCTGTTGATTTTCGTTCCAGGCGCTTCGCTTTCCGCGGGGCTGGCGCTAAGCCTCCTCGTCGCTTCGCTTCTGCGGGGTCTCACCTATCCAGCTAAGCCCGCAGGAGTCTTCGCGCCTTCCACTACAATCAACAGGTTTTAAAAATAACATTGGGCTTTAACAGAGCCAACAAAAAAGACACTCTTCATATAGAAAAGTGTCTTAATCGTCTTATTTATTTTGCAGCTTGGAGAAGGCTTTCTCTGCAGCTTCAATTGTTTTCTGAAGGTCTTCATCTGTATGTGCAGTTGAAAGGAATAAGCCCTCAAACTGTGATGGCGGGAGGAATACTCCTTCATTAGCCATTTCACGATAATAGGAAGCAAAGAATTCAAGATTTGATGTTTTGGCAGCCTCATAGTTGATGACATTTTCATTCGTGAAGAAGATGCCGATCATTGAGCCTGCACGGTTGATCGTATGAGGGATATCATATTTTTCAGCCGCTGCTTTCAAACCTGCTTCGAGGATGTCAGCTTTCCGTTCGAATTCCTTGTAGGTTTCTGGTGTCAGCTGGCTCAATGTTTCAAGTCCCGCAGTCATTGCCAGCGGATTCCCGGAAAGTGTTCCCGCCTGGTAGATAGGACCGCTTGGAGCAATTTGTTCCATGATTTCTCTTTTACCGCCATATGCTCCAACAGGCAGCCCTCCGCCAATTACCTTGCCAAGGCAAGTAATATCAGGTGTGACATTGAAATATCCTTGTGCGCAGTTATAGCCAACGCGGAAACCTGTCATGACTTCATCGAAAATTAATACTGTACCATATTGAGTGGTAATTTCGCGCAGGCCTTCAAGGAAACCATGAACAGGTGGAACAACTCCCATATTCCCTGCAACTGGCTCAACGATTACCGCAGCGATATCATCGCCAAATTGTTCAAATGCATAACGGACGCTCTCTAGATCATTGTAAGGGACTGTAATCGTGTTCTTCGCTACTCCTTCTGGAACACCTGGGCTGTCAGGCAATCCAAGCGTAGCGACGCCTGAGCCAGCTTTAATGAGCAGTGAATCGCCATGGCCGTGATAGCAGCCTTCGAATTTGAGGATTTTATTTCTGCCTGTATATCCTCTTGCAAGACGAAGGGCACTCATCGTCGCTTCTGTGCCTGAAGAAACCATCCTTACCATTTCGATGGATGGTACGCGGTCAATGACTAGTTGTGCAAGTTCATTTTCTACCAAAGTAGGAGCACCAAAACTTGTTCCTAGCTCGGCTACCTTCTTGATTCCTTCAACTACGCGATCGTTTGTATGGCCAAGAATCAGCGGGCCCCAAGACAACACGTAATCAATATATTCATTGCCGTCGATATCGTAAATCTTCGAACCCTTTCCTTTTTCCATGAAGATTGGATCCATGTTCACTGATTTAAATGCGCGGACAGGGCTGTTAACCCCTCCAGGCAAGATCTCTTTTGCTTCTTTGAAAGCTTCAATCGATTTATTATATGAGCGCATATATATCCCTCATTTCGTTTTTATAGGCTCTGCAAATCTGGACTGTTGGTTTCCGCTCCAATCAACAGGACTTAAACATCAACATTGACCTTTAACAGATCCTTTTTATAAAGGGTTCTAAAAAATCTTATTGTTCCTTCAGCCAGCGTGCAGCATCTTTAGCATGGTAGGTAATGATCAGGTCAGAGCCTGCTCGTTTCATGCCTGTCAGCATCTCCATCACGATGCTTTTTTCATCAACCCATCCGTTTTGTGCGGCAGCTTTGACCATGGAGTATTCTCCGCTGACATTATAGATTACAACAGGAAGGTTGAAATTATTTTTAACATCCCTGACGATATCAAGATATGGCATGCCTGGCTTCACAATCAGGAAGTCTGCACCTTCCATGACATCTGACTCAGCTTCACGCATTGCCTCAATACGATTTGCAGGATCCATTTGGTAGGATTTGCGGTCACCGAACTGCGGAGTGCTTTCTGCAGCCTCACGGAAAGGTCCATAGAATGCAGATGAATATTTTACAGCATAAGACATGATTGGCACGTCCTGGAAGCCTGCTTCATCCAATGCAAAACGGATAGCTGTAACGAATCCGTCCATCATATTTGAAGGAGCGATGATATCTGCACCAGCTTTTGCCTGGCTAACAGCTGTCTTACCAAGCAATTCAAGTGATGGATCGTTAAGAACCTTACCATTCTCAATGACGCCGCAGTGTCCATGGCTTGTATATTCACACAGGCATGTATCCGCAATGACGACCATGTCAGGGAAATCTTTTTTAATGACACGAGTCGCTTCCTGGACGATACCATGGTCATGGTATGCCTGGCAGCCTACCTCGTCCTTTTCATTTGGAACGCCGAAAAGAAGGACAGATTTAATACCAAGAGATTCTACTTCAGCGATTTCTTCTTTCAGATTATCAAGAGACAAATGGAAGACTCCTGGCATCGAAGATACTTCATTCCTGATGTTTTCTCCTTCGACGATAAACAGTGGATAAATTAAATCTTCAGTGCGAAGATAGTTTTCACGAACCAGGGCACGCATATTCGCAGTTTGTCGAAGACGGCGGTGGCGGTTAAATTCAAGGTTTTTCATGTATTACCCTCCAGTATGCGGATTTATTTTTAAGTACTCAATTATGCTTTTCAGCATCTCTTCAACAGTATATTTATCAGGAACAGCGTGGACATTCAAACCCCATTCCTCCGCCTTCCGCATTGAAACGGGGCCGATACAGGCCACGATACACTGATCAAGCTCTTTTTGGAGCTGTTGAGCTTCTACTATTTCCATAAAATGATCAATGGTAGAAGGACTTGTAAATGTAAGTATATCAAGTCTTCGATTTCTAAGCATCTGAATCAGCTTATCCCGGCTATCATCAGGCAGGTACGTTTCATAGATGACAACCTCATCAACTATAGCACCGTGTTTTTTCAATGTGGCAGCAATATAATCTCTTGCCAGATTTCCTTTTGGAATAAGTACACGTGAACCCTCACGGATGTGAGAATGAAATTCTTCAACAAAATCTTCAGCAACATAATGCCCAGGTGTAAAGTCTACCTTAACACCCATATTTTCTAGAACCTGCCTCGTTTTATCACCGATCACGGCAACCTTCGGAAATGGTACAAGTGCATTCATTAAAGAATAAAAGGTTTCCACTGTCACATTGCTCGTAAAAATGATCCAATCGTATGTATGTAAGCTATTCATCATTTCATGCAGTTCTTCAGTTGCTGCAACAGGCTGAAAGGCAATTAGAGGGATTTCCACTGGAATCCCTCCAACCTTAGCCACTAACTCGGAAAAAGACTTTGCATGCGCCTTTCCCCTTGGAATCATGACTGTTTTATTTTGCAGCGGCAAAGACGGAATCATTCAATCTCAAGCTCCTGTTTAACCTTATCGATCAAGTCCTTCGCGCCCTCACTGATCAGTTTTTCTGCAGCAAGCTCACCAATCTCTTCAGGATTCCTGCCTTTGACTTGTTCTTTAATGATCGTTTTTCCATCCGGTGAACCTACCAAGGCTGTCAAAACGATTTCTTGCTGTTCATTAATATAAGCATAGCCTGCTATAGGCACCTGGCAGCCACCCTCCATTTTATGCAGGAAAGCTCGCTCTGCCCTTACAGCCGCACTCGTTTCAACGGATGTGAATTTTTCAAGAAGTTGAAGAAGCTCTTCATCGTCACCGCGGCATTCGATTGAAAGCGCTCCCTGACCAACTGCAGGGACACAGCTCTCAGGATCTATGAATTCTGTAATTGTATCATCAGCCCAGCCCATACGCTTCAATCCAGCGGCGGCAAGTATAATCGCGTCATATTCATCTGTGTCAAGCTTGCCGATCCTTGTATCGATGTTTCCGCGAATCCACTTCATTTCAAGATCAGGGCGCTGAGCTAAAAGCTGAGAACTTCTGCGAAGGCTGCTCGTTCCGATCACTGATCCTGGTTTTAGCTCGCTGAACGAAACATTTCCCTTTGAAATAAGGACATCACGATGATCCTCTCGGAATGGAATACAGCCAATCACAAGGCCCTCAGGAAGGACAGCAGGCATATCCTTCATGCTATGGACAGCCATGTCGATTTCCTTGTCAAGCATCGCTTGTTCTATTTCTTTAACGAATAGACCCTTTCCTCCCACTTTAGAAAGAGTGACATCTAAAATTCTGTCCCCTTTGGTAAGGATTTCCTTCACTTCAAACTCGAAAGGAGCTCCCAATTTTTTTAACTGCTCTATTACCCAGTTTGTCTGCGTC
>NZ_JBAVFI010000195.1:0-2046 GCF_049588175.1 Mesobacillus sp. | reverse complement strand
CTCCTGCAACAACTACGAAAAAAAGTGCTGGTGGACGCTATAAGGTCCAGGCAGGAGCATTTGAAGATGAGCAGAATGCAAATGAGCTTGCAGAAAGATTAAGGAAGGCTGTATTCGAGGCTTATATTGATACAGAATAAAAGGAATTAGTAAAAAGCGTGATTTGAAATTCCAAGAACATGAAAAGAAATGGCAGGCACAAATTTTGTGCCTGCCTTCCCTTTTTGTTATGTCTTCGAATCCTTCAGAACGGTATTCTGAATGACCAGGTTTGCCACTGACATGATGATCGCCGTCAATAGCGCCATTCCAAATCCAGCGATCTCAAATGAACTTCCCATCAGGCTGTCGGTCAGCATCAACGTAATCGCGTTAATGACAAACAGGAACAATCCAAGGCTGAGCACCGTAACCGGCAGCGTCAGTATAATCAGGATTGGCTTAACTAATACATTCAGGATGGAAAGGATAAAACTGGCTCCGAGGGCTGCACCGAATCCCGATAAGTAAATCTCATTCTCAAAATAACCCGCAAGAGCCATAAATAGAATCGCATTTATGACAATACCAAGCAGCCATCTCATCTTTAATAGCCTTCCTTGTTTGAAAGAACGAATACAAGCACTAAGTATAAAATGGCCATCGGCATGATGCCTGTGCTGAATAAAAGAATAGCAAACAGGATTCTTAGGAGAGTTGCATTCATTCCGAAGGATTCGCTCAATCCTCCGATTACTCCTGCCAGCATTCTATTCGTCCGAGAACGATATAATTTCATTTCTAACACCTTCCTATTTTTCTATAGAGACTCCGGTCGTTTTTTTCACAGAAATGGAGCCCGTTTTTGTATCAGCATACAGTCTCACTGCATGCTGGCTGCCATCGGCCGGCTTGAAACGCAACGTCTTTTGGACCATATCGCTTTTCTCTTCAACCACTTGAATTCCATCAAGTTCGATGCTGAAGCCTCCAAGGTTTGATTTCAGTTCACCAGTTGCTGGCGTTTTCTCCGGAAGGAACACATCGATGCTGCCAGTAGTTGCCTTTAGCTCGACATTCTCACATTCCTGATTGAGTACCGTACAAGTCAGATTGCCATTGAAGGACTGTAAATCCACCTGATTAAAATATCCATCAGCCTTGATTGCTCCATTAATCGTTTCTGCTTCCAAGTCCCTGACTGCACTTCTATGAATGCCAATATGTCCATTCGCTGTTTCTGCCTCCAGCTTTCCGCACTCCAAACCTTCAAGAAGCACTTTTCCATTCGCAGTCTTTGCACGGCAATCCTTCACATTTAAGTTTTCACTCTGGATGGACCCGTTAAACAAGCGGATTCGGATATTTTCATACTCTTCTGCAGGAACATGGACAATAGCATCTACCTTCATCCACTTTTGCTGAATGGCAAAGCGAAGCTTTTGTCCCTCAATTGCAAAAACGGCATCCTCCAAAAATTTACGGCGTGCATCATCCTGGCTCTCAACACGATATACCTTTGCGGTGCATTCAATCCGGACATCCTTTTGCACCCATGGAACAATTTGAACTGAACCATTTGCCATATCAATATCCACTTGGTTCAAATAAGCATCGCCCTGCTGGAAGATATGAGTGATATCTACTGATGGCCCAAAGTTCAAATCAAGGTCAAGATCTTTGATTTTTTTAAAAGCTGTATCGACAAAATCAAGAACCTTATCTTTTACCGAGTTAAATTTATGGGAACCAGGCTCTTCCTTTTTTGCCTCTTCAAATTTCACTGTTGTTGATAAGGCTGTTGTTTTCACCTCTGCTTTTGCATTGCCCTTTTCCAGTTCTTCGATTAAAAATAATGCTTCATCTACCGTTATTTTTCCATCTTCAACAAGCTTCAAAATACGTTTGCGTTCTTCCTTCATTCTGCATCCTCCTTAAAAATCATCCTTTATATTAAGAACTTTTATACCTTTAACCAAATTCCAGATCAGTACAATAAAGCTCAAAACCACCATTAGCATGGCACTCGCAAACATCAGTACTGGAAATTCTCCAGCTCCTCTTGTC
>NZ_JBAVFI010000194.1:0-1529 GCF_049588175.1 Mesobacillus sp. | reverse complement strand
GTACAAGGAACGGCTCGAACAAGGCTTTGCTCATGAAGATATCATGGAATCGATTTATGTAAAAGGCCGGGATAACGCGAGGACGCCGATGCAATGGAGTGCGGAATCCCAAGCTGGTTTTACAGCTGGTGAGCCTTGGATTGAAGTGAACCCTAACCACTCGGCAATTAATGTTGAGAATGATAAAAATAGTAACAAGTCCATCTATCAATTTTACAAAAAGCTGATTAAGCTGCGTAAAGAGAATGACCTGATTATTTATGGAGATTACAAGCTGCTGGACAGTGAGCCGGAGATTTTTGCTTACGCAAGAACTTATGAGAATGAAGAGTGGCGTGTAGTCTGCAATTTTACCGGCAAAGAGATTGAGAGTTCATTATTGTGTGACGGAGAGATTGTCATCCATAACTATGAAACCCCTGGTGAAAAGCTGCGGCCGTACGAGGTGATTGTCTATAAACTGAAAAATTAACTATAGATGGAAACGCTCACAAGGTATAATAGCAGTAGAGCTTACTGAAGAGACGGGAGAGAGAATCGTGGCAGGAATTAAAGATATTGCAAAACAGGCAGGTGTCTCGATATCCACTGTTTCCTATGCATTGAACGGCAGCCCGAAGGTGACAGAAGAGACGGCAGCGAAAATCCTCGCGATCGCCAAGGAGCTGAACTACGTTCCGAACGCGGCGGCCCGTTCTTTAAAAAAAAGGGAAACGAAAATCATTGGCGTCTTCCTGACCAATTATGGCGGAGCCTTTTACGGCCAGCTTCTTCAGGGCATCCAGGACGCCCTCAGCAGCAAGGGCTACGAGATGATTGTCTGCGGCGGGAAGGAATCGCACCGCTTTATACCGGAACGGATGATTGACGGCGCCATCGTTCTCGATTTCTATTTTTCAAGCGAAGAACTGCTCAAGCATGCAGAAGCCGGCCATAAGATCGTCGTCATGGACCGGGAGCTTGAGCATCCTAATATAAATCAAGTATTATTGCACAATACATCTGGCGCTACGCTGGCGATCGATCATTTGATTGAGAAAGGTCACCGGAAAATCTATACGGTAACCGGACCGGAGGGCTCATATGATGCGATGCAGCGGATCGGTGCCGCGCGCCAGGCGGTTATTCGATATAAAGATATTGATTATCGTGAAATACCAGGTGATTTTAACAAGCCTTCCGGCGAAAAAGCCGCTGAACAAATCGTCAGCGAATACACCGAGCCAGTGGCCGTCTTCTGCCTTAACGACGAAATGGCCATCGGCATGTACAACTACCTAGCAAAAACAAAATACGAGATCGGCAAGCACATCCATATCATCGGATTCGATAACATCGAGCTTTCACAATACACAAACCCAAGACTCGCAACCATCGACTACTCCGAACAAAAATGGGGCGCCGTCTCCGCAGAACACCTATTAAAACTACTAGCCAACGAACCAGTCGAAAACGAACGCATCTACGTAACCCTGATACCAGGCGATTCCGTTGGCTGAGTGGAACATGGGGACGGTTCTCACGTTCCA
>NZ_JBAVFI010000193.1:0-15809 GCF_049588175.1 Mesobacillus sp. | reverse complement strand
ACTTTAATGGAAAAACTTCAGATTACACAGGAACAATTGGCCAAAAGGCTGGGCAAGAGCAGGCCGCATTTAGCCAACCATATCCGTCTTTTATCATTGCCTCCAAAAATTCAGCAGCACATTTCTGATGGCAAAATTTCTATGGGACACGGCAGGGCTCTGCTAGGTTTACGAAAAAAAGACCAGCTTCCTGCTCTTGTTGATAAAATTCTTAAAGAAGGCCTGAATGTCCGCCAGCTGGAGCAGCTGATTCAACAGATGAATGAAATTGTTCCACGTGAAACAAAGAAAGAAAAAGAAACAAAAGATGTTTTCATCCGTGAACGGGAAACATCGCTGCGGGAACGTTTCGGCACGACAGTTAATATCAAACAGTCCAAGAATAAGGGGAAAATTGAAATAGAGTTTTTCTCAAAAGACGACCTCGAACGGATTCTGGAACTTTTAGACCTGCAAAACTCCTAAGCTATCAAAATGATGGCTTCTTTTTTTAATCATATTTTTGGTTTTTTAATATAATAAATCTATGATTGTGTCCAAAGTGTCTTTATTGGTTGAAGATGAAATGTAATGAGTTCAAAAATAAGGAAATAAGGATAATAGGTGAAAGAAATGTTTTTACTCGGCACCATTGTAAATGGGTTATTGATCATCATAGGTACTATGCTGGGAAAGCTGCTGACCAGGATTCCTGAAAATATGAAAGGTACAGTCATGCACGGGATTGGTTTGTCTGTCATGGTTTTAGGCTTACAAATGGGTTTTAAGAGCGCTAATTTCCTGATTGTGATTTTAAGCCTTGTGATTGGGGCTGTGATCGGGGAAGCCTTAAAATTAGAAGATAAGCTTAATTCTGTAGGAGACTGGCTCGAAAGGAAGATTGGTTCCAAAGGTGAAGGCAGTATTTCGCAGGGATTTGTAACGGCAACGCTGATATTTGTCATCGGAGCGATGGCGATTATTGGTGCGTTGGACAGCGGGATCCGCGGCGACCATGATGTTCTTTATACAAAAGCAATCATTGATGGTTTTACCGCTTTAATCTTGACTACAACACTCGGTATTGGTGTTCTTTTTTCAGCAATTCCAGTCATGCTCTATCAGGGAACAATCGCTTTATTTGCCACTCAAATCGATAAATGGATCCCGCAGGCATTGATGGACAGCTTTATTCTCGAACTGACAGCAACAGGAGGAGTAATGATTTTTGCGATTGGTTTGAACCTGATTGGATTAACCCGAATCCGAGTTGCGAACCTGCTCCCTGGCATTTTGGTTACAGCTATCCTTGTAGCGGTCACTCATAGTTTTAATGGGATATAATAAGAAAAGCGCAAGCGCCTTGGTCAGCCCCGACAAACGCTGGAGCTGGACAGATAAGAAAAGGAAGGACTCATGAATGATCCTTCCTTTTTATTATTCTGCAACTGTAGGTTGTTCTGTATCAAGCTCCCAGCTTAATTTAGGCCATTCCTGTTTCTTGGGAAATTGCAAACTGCTTTCAAAGATTCCATTTGCGATTGTTTTGGCCATTTTTAATACAAGGTTCAACCTTGTATTTTGCAAAACAAAGAATTCCATGAAGCCACTTACATTCACGATGCCGGTTATATGAATATTGCCCACTTCTGGCAGATCTTTATTAACTCCTGCTCCAGGTTTGACAGGACCATTCCCTACCTGGATGGATCCGACGCTTTTCAAGCGGCCAAGACAGGCGTCTATGCCAATGATAAATGGATTGAAGTGTTTTTGTTTAATTTCAGCTAATTTTTCTTCCATATTAACGGCGTGGATTGGATCGTCAAGAGTTCCGTATACATGAAAAGGCATGATGTCCTTTTCTTCGAGCAAGGTTCCGATTAGTGGACCCAGTGAATCACCAGTTGAGCGATCCGTTCCGATACAGACAAAAACGATTGGACGAGCGGTGAAATTAGGCAAAAGGTCCAGAATTTCCGTGGCCAGCTTTCCGGCTGCCAATTCATCTTCATGGTTAATTTTCGCTACACTGCTCTTTCGCTCGAAAAAATGGTTTTTGAGATTCATTGGATCCACTCCTTAAAAATTCGTACTATCAGTATACGGACTTTTTTTGTAATCTATACATACCTGTAAACAGAAAGATTTAAACAGGGCCTTTTGGAGCAGAGTGTGCCTTTTTAGGGAATAAATACCTAATAGTTTTTAAGGGAATCATAATATGTAAAATCATTATTTTGGCTCTTTATTAAAATGTTATTGTTATTGTAAAATAATAAAATCGTTGTAATGGAAGGATTTATGGGAGCTTATAGTTTGCGAGCTAAACTCTGATTGAAGATAAAGAGAATAAAAAAAAGCCTAATAAAGTAAATGAATGAAATCTTGCGGTTTTACTGTTAGTATTTCTTTATCTACATTATAAAACTTGTTAAAATGTGAAAAAACCTCTTCTAGGTCTTTTGCATGGATGCCTTTATTTATGGAGCCATCGAATACGGAACGATCGGAGCAAACGGAAAACTGCAACCAAAGCGAAAACAGCATTTATTTAGTTCAGGCAGGTGAAATAATATTATGATAAAAGAAACAGAGACATTTTTTAATAAAGTCAGCGAAAAGCTGATGGATGAAAATATTTGGATGAGCATTGGTGAGAGTGTCCTTAAAATCATCGCCATCCTGATTATTTCGGGTTTATTGATTAAAGTGGGGAAGCTGGCAATCCATAACTTTTTTAAGGTGAGGACGAAATCTCCTTTAAGGATTTCGGAACGGCGCGAAGCAACTTTGATGAAGCTGCTTGAAAATATCCTTTCATACGCCGTTTATTTTATTTCCATTATGATGATTCTTTCTGCTTTGACAATAAATGTCCAGGCAATGCTGGCAGGAGCAGGGATCGTCGGGCTTGCTGTCGGTTTCGGCGCACAAAGCCTGGTCAAGGATATCATTACTGGCTTTTTCATTATCTTTGAAGATCAATTCTCTGTTGGAGATTATGTAAGAATTGGACCATTCGAAGGGACCGTGGAGGAAATTGGGCTGCGGACGACGAAGATTAAAAGCTTTACAGGGGAAATTAATATTCTTCCTAATGGCAGCATCGTCGAAGTCACGAATTTTTCTTTATATAACAGTGTGGCCGTACTTGATATCGGCATTGCTTATGAAGGAGATATTGAATATACCGAGAAGGTGCTGCAGGAATATCTAGATACAACGACTGCCAAATATCCCGAGCTCGTGAAGGCTCCTGAGCTTTTAGGAGTCCAGCAATTCGGCGCATCTGAAGTTGTCCTCCGTATTGTCGCTGAAACTCTGCCAATGAAACACTGGTACATTGGAAGACAGTTTCGCAAAGATATAAAGCTTGTCCTTGATGAGCATGGAATAGAGATTCCATTCCCAAGAATGGTGATGTATTCCCGTCAAGAAGGCGGGGCACAGAAAGAATTCGGAAAATAACAGGAGGGTCAGAAATTGGAGCACGAGTTTCAGCTTAATGATGTTGTTGAAATGAAAAAATCACATCCTTGTGGCACAAACAAGTGGAAAATCATCCGGCTTGGCATGGATATCCGAATTAAATGTGAAGGCTGCCAGCACAGCGTCTTAATTCCAAGAAAAGAATTCACCCGAAAAGTGAAGAAGATTTTATCGAAGCAGGAAGAATAACCCTGCTTCTTTTTTTCTGATTTCTATATTATTCTTAATTAATAAAAAATATATTTAGATTGGCTAAATAGGTAGAGATGGGGAGATGAGGAAATGGCAACAGTACATCATTCGGCTTGTCCGTTAAATTGCTGGGACAGCTGCGGCTTCCTTGTTACCGTTGAAGATGGAAAAGTAATGAAGGTTGAAGGCAATCCTGAGCATCCAATCACACAGGGAAAGATTTGCGGGCGCGGCAGGATGCTTGAGAACCGGGCAAATTCACAGGAACGATTGCTATATCCTCTGAAAAAGGCTGGAGACCGCTTTGTACAGATCTCATGGGAAAATGCACTCGATGAAATAGCTGAAAAACTTGCTTATTATAAAGAAACGTATGGCTCTACTTCTGTTCTGCATAGCCATGATTATGCCAATAGCGGGCTGCTTTCCAATCTGGACAGCCGATTCTTTAATCTTTATGGCGGTGTGACAGAATTGACAGGCTCGATTTGTTGGGGAGCCGGCATCGAGGCGCAAAACTGGGATTTTGGCGATGCCTACAGCCATGCACCTGAAGACTTGAAAAATAGCAAGCATGTTGTCATTTGGGGTAGAAATGTTGCCCGGACAAATATGCATTTATATCAAAACCTTCAGTCAGTGAAAAAGAATGGCACAAAACTATACGTCATCGATCCAATCTATAACGCGACTGCAAAGCTTGCAGATGAATATATATCAATCAAGCCTGGTTTTGACGGCCTTCTGGCTGCGGGTATTATGAAAGAAATAATGAGATTGAATTTACAGGATGAGGAATTTTTAGCAAACCATACAGTCGGATTAACTGATTTATTGGGGGTGCTAAACAGCGTTACATTGGAATCAATCAGTGAAATGACAGAGGTACCTGCAGAAATTATTACTCATCTTGCTAAAGTGTACGCTGACCGTCCAGTTTCCACCATCATGGGCTTGGGAATGCAGCGATATGAAAACGGGGGAAATACAATCAGGCTGATTGATGCACTGGTTGCAGTCAGCGGCAATATCGGGATTCCTGGCGGCGGAGCCAACTATGCAAATAAACAGGTAGGCCAAAGCTTCGCCTTCAACGAAATGACGATGCCTGAACGGAAGACCGCATCACGTACGTTCACGATGATGATGCAGGCAGAAGGCATTCTATCGGCTATCGATCCCGAAATCAAAATGGGGATTGTCACATGCGGAAATCCATTAACCCAGGTTCCGGATACAAATAGGGTAAAAGAGGCTTTTTCTTCAATTGAAACATTAGTGGTCATCGACCAGTTTATGACAGATACCGCCATGCTCGCAGATTATGTCCTGCCTGCTGCAACAGTTTTTGAAGTGGAGGATGTCTATTATTCATCCATGTACCATCATTACGTGAATCATGGGCCTAAGCTGGTTGAGCCTCCTGGGGAAGCAAGGCCTGATGCGTGGATTTGGGCAGAATTAGCAAAGCGTTTAGGCTTTGATGAGGAGTTTGATTTTACAAGAGATGGTTTCCTCGGTATGGGGTTGGCTTCGCTTGTCGAAAACGGAATTACCCTTGATAAAATCCGAACGGAAAAATTCGTGGAGCTCCCTGTCAATAAAATTCCGTGGAGTGATCGTCATTTTAAAACGCCGAGCGGGAAATACGAATTTACTTCTTCGAAAGGGAATCTATCGCTGTCACTTCCGACAGAAACGAAATGGACGAATCCAGATCTGGCAAAAAAATATCCATATACTTTTTTGACCATTCATCCCTTGCGTTCCAACCATTCACAGCATTTTCATCTGTTTGAGCCTGCTCCATATGTAAAAGTAGAAATCGCCGAAAGCGTCTCGGTTGAAAAGGGGCTCAAAAACCAGGATCATGTTCGTGTGTGGAATGACCGTGGAGAAATTAACGGATATGTCTCCATAATGAAAAACGCCCATCCCGGGACTGTGAATATTGATGAAGGCTTGAGCGCAAGGTTTGGCGGATCGGTGAACCAGCTTACCTCAAGCAGGGAATCGGATAATGGCTTAGGAAGCACTTTGTATGATTGTCTTGTTAACATTGAAAAAGTAGATGAGTAATAAGGGATGCCGCACTTTACGAAGAGTGCGGCTTTTTTGTGCTTGGCGCAAGGGCTGATAGGCAGCCTTTATTGGTTTTATAATGAACGAAAAAGGATACCAGACGGGTGTATCTTATTGGTGCCGGAAATTAGCCGTAAGAAGAAAAAAGGTGACCGATGAACCTTATAGGAGACCACATTAGTAGAGAAAGCAAGAAAATTGGTTCAGATAAACAAATGCTCTAACCAAGAATCGAATTCTGTTTCTATGATCAAGGGTTTCCTTTTACAAGCTTGTCTTTTCCCTTCGTAATCTCTATAATTGTGAGAGGCAAAATCGTTTAGGTGATTCTAGCTTGAATAGATATTTTTTAATATAGAGGAGTGACATGGATGGCCTTAACAGCAGGTATTGTTGGACTTCCTAACGTAGGGAAATCAACCTTGTTTAATGCAATTACACAGGCTGGTGCTGAATCAGCAAACTATCCGTTCTGTACGATCGACCCGAACGTAGGGATTGTTGAAGTTCCTGATCATCGTTTAAATAAATTGACTGAGCTGGTACAGCCGAAAAAGACTGTACCAACAGCTTTTGAATTTACTGATATCGCCGGGATTGTTAAAGGCGCGAGCAAAGGTGAAGGACTCGGCAACAAGTTCCTTTCACATATCCGCCAGGTAGATGCAATCTGTCAGGTAGTGCGCTGCTTTGCAGATGACAATATTACACACGTTGCAGGTAAAGTAGATCCTATATCTGATATTGAGGTTATTAACCTGGAATTAATCCTTGCTGACCTTGAATCAGTTGAAAAAAGAATTGGCCGTGTTGAAAAGCTTGCTAAGCAAAAAGATAAGGAAGCAGCTATCGAATTCCCTATTTTAGCTCGCCTTCGCGAGGCATTTGAAGCGGAACAGCCTGCTCGTGCCGTGGAATTCACAGATGAAGAAATGAAGATTGTTAAACACCTTCATTTGCTAACAATCAAGCCAATGCTATATGTTGCAAACGTAAGTGAAGATGAGGTTGCAGATCCGAATAACAATGAATTCGTCCAGAAGGTCCGCGAATTTGCAGCAAAGGAAAATGCTGAAGTAATCGTTATTTGCGCGAAGATTGAAGAAGAGATTGCTGAGCTTGAAGGTGAAGAAAAAGCGATGTTCCTTGAAGAGCTTGGTATCGAAGAGTCAGGTTTGGACCAGTTGATCCGTGCAGCGTATAGCCTGCTTGGACTGGCTACTTACTTTACTGCTGGTGTGCAGGAAGTCCGCGCTTGGACGTTCCGCCGCGGCATGAAGGCTCCTCAATGTGCTGGCGTAATCCATTCAGACTTTGAGCGCGGCTTTATCCGTGCAGAAACAGTCCATTATGATGACTTGCTTGCAGCAGGCTCAATGACAGCTGCCAAAGAGGCCGGAAAGGTTCGACTTGAAGGAAAAGAATATGAAGTGAAGGACGGAGATATCATCCACTTCCGTTTTAACGTTTAATTGTTAAAGCCCTGCGGCGTAAACCGCGGGGCTTTCATCGCTTTTATCCAAAAAAGGTATCCATATAGTTAATATACTTGGACATAAATACGAACGTATGTTAGTATTTAGTTATAGATTAACCAATGCTATAAATGAAATGTTACATCCTTTTTCATAGCATTGCTTTTGAAAAAAAACTATGATATAATTTCAACTTGTGAGTAATTAAACAATTATTCCTTGCCCTGTAATGGGGCCGTCAGACCAAAAGGAGGTGACAGTGATGAGAAAGTACGAAGTTATGTACATCATCCGCCCAAATATTGAAGAGGAAGCTAAAAAGGCTCTAACTGAGCGTTTCAGTGGAATTTTAACAGATAACGGTGCGGAAGTTTCAGAAGCTAAAGATTGGGGCAAACGCCGTCTTGCTTATGAAATCAATGATTTTCGTGATGGCTACTACCAGCTTGTAAAAGTAAATGCTGAGCCAGCTGCAGTTGAGGAGTTCTCTCGTCTTGCAAAGATCAGCGAAGATATCATTCGCCACATCGTAATTAAAGAAGAAGAATAATATAAATTTGACATATACTTTCAGCTGTAAATGTTTCACGTGAAACAGTAAGGCTGAGGGGAAGGAGTTGATTCTGATGATGAATCGTGTCATTCTTGTCGGCCGTTTGACTAAGGATCCTGAATTACGCTTCACACCGAATGGAGTTGCAGTTGCTACTTTTACACTTGCGGTAAATCGTGCATTTACCAACCAGCAGGGTGAAAGAGAAGCCGACTTTATTAACTGTGTGGTATGGCGCCGTCCTGCTGAAAATGTTGCTAACTTCCTTAAGAAGGGCAGCCTTGCTGGCGTAGACGGACGTGTACAAACTCGCAGCTATGATGGACAAGATGGTAAACGTGTTTACGTTACAGAAATTCTAGCGGAGAGCGTTCAGTTCCTTGAGCCAAAAGGTCAAGGTCAAACTTCAGCAGACAGAGGGGATAATAACTATTCCCGTCAAAATGATCAGGGTTCCCCATTTGGGAATCAGAATCAACGCCAAAACCAAGGTTATACAAAAGTAGATGAAGATCCATTTGCTGGTGGCGGCCAAATCGACATTTCAGATGATGATCTTCCATTCTAATATAAACTCGGACTTTTATTAAAAAAACAAGGAGGGAAATGACCATGGCAATGGGTGGACGCAGAGGCGGACGTGCAAAACGCCGTAAAGTTTGCTACTTCACAGCAAACGGAATCACAAAGATCGATTATAAAGAAACTGATCTTTTGAAAAAATTCATCTCTGAGCGCGGTAAGATTTTACCACGTCGTGTAACTGGAACTAGCGCTAAATATCAGCGTAAATTGACAGTTGCGATCAAACGTGCTCGTCAAATGGCATTACTGCCATACGTTTCAGGCGAATAATGATCGGATCATAAAAGGCAGCGGGGTATTCCCGCTGCCTTTTATATTAGGTTTTTGTACCTCTGCCTGCACTTCGGTTGATTGTCCCGTGCTTTGTAGCTAAAATAGTGCTTATGGGTTAGTTTTTTATCTTGCAAAAGTCCTTACAGATTTTCAGCTTTAAGGCACTTGCGTATTTCCGCTAAGGGGTGAATTATGAAAAATACATACAGGCTGACAGAAGGAGCCATATTGCTGGCAATCTTTGCTGTTATGCTGCTGATTACTTTATATATTCCTGTACTTAGTCTTGTCATTAATTTCTTCTTGGCATTGCCATTTTTGTTCTTTGGAGCAAAGCATGATTTGAAAAGCACCGCGGTGTTTACTCTGGCTGGAGTCCTGCTGTCCATGATTCTCGGTTCATTTTTAGCGATACCGCTCGCTCTTGCTTACGGCACTACTGGTGCGGTAATGGGGTATATGGTCAGGAACGGGAAAAGCAGGCTGGCCGTTTTTATGGCTGGTTCTATAGTGTTTCTTGTTAATATCGTAGTGCAATATGCAGTATCAGTAGTGCTTTTTAAAATTAACTTTATTGACGAACTAATGGATACATTCCGTTTGTCAATTGATCAGTCGATAAAAATGCTTGAGCAGTTTGGTCAATCGCCGGATGAAAAAATGATCAAGCAATTTGAATCCATGATTGACTTAATGGAAACGTTGGTACCTAGCATGTTTGTGATGGCATCTTTCCTGCTTGTGTTTGTCATCCAGCTTGCATCTTTTCCATTTTTGAAGCGATTTGGCATAAATGTTCCTAAGTGGCGTCCGTTCAGAGAATTAGCCTTGCCAAAGAGTATTTTATGGTATTATCTTCTCACAATGCTTGCAGCGATGCTGATGAGGCCGGAGGAAGGGACTTATTGGTTCTGGGTTATTGCTAATCTTACGTTCATTCTCCAGATGCTGATGGTTCTTCAGGGTCTATCTTTTATCTTTTATATCACTCATGCTAAAGGGTATCCTAAGGCTTTGCCAATCGTCGTCCTCGTCCTTTTATTCCTTCTGCCTTTTATTCTTTATATTGTCAGGATATTAGGTATAATTGATTTAGGATTTGATTTAAGAAAACGTCTTGGAGAGAAGAAGAAGTAATCAGAAACTACTGCTTTAGGAGCTGAGCACATGCCTTCTTATATAGAGAGGCGGCAAATACGTTATCCATTATATGGATTGATGGCCGTAATACTGGTGCTTATTGGAGTGCTGTCCTACTATAATTGGATTATAGGGGCAGCAGGATTCATTCTCACCGGCCTGTTGATATATCTTATTTTTCAAGTGAACCATAAAATGAGACGAGAAACCGAAGAATACATTTCCACTTTGTCGTACAGGGTCAAAAAGGTCGGCGAAGAAGCGCTGATGGAGATGCCGATTGGGATCATGCTGATCAATGACGATTATTATATTGAATGGACCAACCCTTTTATCGCTTCGTGCTTTCATGAAGATACTCTTGTCGGGAGGTCTTTGTACGATGTGGCAGATGCTGTCATCCCATTGATTAAGCAAGAGGTTGAAACGGAGATTATATCCCTGCACGACCGTAAGTTCAGAATCATCCATAAGCCGGAAGAACGGCTGCTCTATTTTTTTGATGTAACCGAGCAGGCTGAAATAGAGAAAATGTATCATGATGAGAGAACAGTCATTTCCATCATCTATCTCGATAACTACGAGGAATTGACACAGGGAATGGATGACCAGACCAAAAGCAGCTTGAATAGTCTGGTGACTTCCATTTTGAATAAATGGGCAACCAATAATGGTGTATTCCTTAAAAGGGTTTCTTCTGAAAGGTTTATCGCTGTTTTCAGTGAGAACATCCTTCATTTGCTGGAGAAGGGCAAGTTTACGATTTTGGATGAAGTAAGAGAAACGACTTCTAAGCAAAATGTTCCGCTAACTTTGAGTATTGGCGTCGGAACGGGTGTTTCCTCACTTCCTGAGCTTGGTTCACAGGCGCAATCCAGCCTCGACCTGGCATTGGGCCGCGGTGGAGACCAGGTCGCAATCAAGCAGCCAAATGGTAAAGTAAAGTTTTACGGCGGTAAGACGAATCCTGTTGAAAAACGGACCAGAGTGAGGGCGAGGGTCATTTCCCATGCTTTGAAGGAATTGGTTGTTGAAAGCGACAAAGTATTGATCATGGGCCATAAAAATCCTGATATGGACGCAATTGGATCTGCAATCGGAATTTTGAAAGTTGCCCAGATGAATAAGCGAGAAGGATTTATTGTTTATAATAAAAACGAAATAGATACGGGCGTACAGCGTCTGATGGCTGAAATCAAACAAAATGAAGAGATGTATTCACGTTTTATTTCACCGGAACAGGCGTATGAAATCGCAACTGACGATACTTTGCTTGTCGTGGTAGATACTCATAAACCATCATTGGTAATCGATGAAAGGCTAATGAATCGGATTGAAAATGTCATTGTCATCGATCATCACCGCAGAGGAGAAGAATTCATTAAGAATCCTCTTCTTGTCTATATGGAGCCATATGCATCTTCTACAGCAGAGCTTGTGACTGAGCTGCTTGAATACCAGCCGAAGAACGGCAAAATTCAAATGCTGGAGGCAACTGCATTATTGGCAGGAATCATCGTTGATACAAAAAGCTTCACATTAAGAACGGGAGCACGTACTTTTGATGCAGCTTCTTACTTGCGAAGCCACGGGGCGGACACCGTTCTTGTCCAAAAGTTTTTAAAAGAAGATATCAATACGTATATCAAAAGAGCAAAAATTATCGAGAATGTTTATTTTTACAGAGACGGCATTGTCATTTCAAAAGCCGAGGAGGATGTATACTGTGACCAGGTGCTGATTGCTCAGGCTGCAGATACTCTCTTGACTATGGATGGGGTAACAGCGTCTTTCGTCATCTCTAAAAAGACAGACCATACAATTGGTGTCAGTGCCAGGTCACTTGGCGGAATCAATGTCCAGGTGATCATGGAACATCTAGAAGGCGGAGGGCATTTAACAAATGCAGCCACCCAATTATATGACGTGTCCATAGAAGAAGCAGAAGATATGGTTAAAAACGCTATCACTGAATATTTAGAAGGGGGACAAAAAGAATGAAAGTAATCTTTTTGAAGGATGTTAAAGGGAAAGGCAAAAAAGGCGAAATCAAAAACGTAGCTGATGGATATGCGCATAACTTCTTGATCAAGCAAGGCTTGGCCGTTGAAGCAAATCAGGGTGCGATGAGCTCTTTGAATGCCCAGCAGAAAAAAGAAGAGAAAATGGTACAAGAGGAATTGGAACAAGCTAAAGTTCTTAAAGAGACTCTTGAAAAAGTAACAGTTGAACTGACTGCAAAATCCGGAGAAGATGGCCGTTTATTTGGATCCATCACGAGCAAGCAAATTGCTGATGAGCTGCAAAAAGCACATGGCATCAAACTTGATAAGCGTAAAATCGAGCTTCAGGATGCCATCCGAACACTTGGATACACAAAGGTTCCAGTCAAGCTTCATAAGGAAGTTCTGGCTACATTGAATGTCCATGTAAAAGAAGGAAAATAATTTACAGTTCCATATAGTCATAAACATGTTAAAATAATATAGTTACAGAAAAATGGTGATCGGTAATGGCTGGTCACTTTTTTCTGTTAAAAAAGAGAGAATTCCTTTTGTAAGGGGGCAAGCAGATGAGTGAGTTATATGCGGATCGACTTCCGCCACAAAATATGGAAGCGGAACAAGCAGTGCTTGGTGCGATTTTTTTAGAACCATCAGCTTTGACTCTTGCTTCAGAAATCTTAATCCCTGAAGATTTTTATCGAGTAGCCCACCAGAAAATCTTCAATGTCATGTTGGACTTAAGTGATAAGGGAAAAGCGATCGACTTAGTGACAGTGACAGAAAATCTGGCATCCTCCAAGTTGATTGAAGATGTGGGCGGCGTAAGTTATTTAAGTGAATTGGCTGCATCGGTCCCGACAGCAGCAAATATAGAGTATTATGCTAGAATTGTAGAAGAAAAATCGTTATTGAGAAGGCTGATCCGTACAGCTTCTGGCATCGCCGAAGATGGCTATATGCGCGAAGATGAAGTTGAAGCTTTGCTTGCTGAAGCGGAAAAGAGCATCATGGAAGTTGCCCAGCGTAAAGGCGCAGGAGCCTTCCACAATATTAAAGATGTCCTTGTAAGGACTTATGACAATATTGAAGAAATGCATAATCGTAAAGGCGATATTACAGGACTCGAGACTGGATTTACCGAGCTCGATAGAATGACAGCAGGTTTCCAGCGAAATGATCTGATCATCGTTGGTGCCCGTCCTTCCGTGGGTAAAACAGCCTTCGCACTTAATATTGCCCAAAACGTTGCTAAGAAAACGGGAGAAAACGTAGCAATCTTCAGTTTAGAGATGGGTGCAGAACAGCTAGTCATGCGTGTTCTTTGTGCTGAGGGCAATATTGACGCGCAAAGGCTGCGTACTGGTTCCCTGACAGACGAAGACTGGGGAAAACTGACGATGGCAATGGGCAGCCTGTCAAACTCAGGAATTTTCATTGATGATACTCCCGGTGTCCGAATCACTGATATTCGATCAAAATGCCGCCGCTTAAAGCAGGAGCATGGGCTCGGTATGATTATGATTGACTATTTGCAGCTGATTCTGGGAAGCGGACGTGCTGGCGAAAACAGACAGCAGGAAGTATCTGAGATTTCACGTTCACTTAAGCAATTGGCCCGTGAATTGCAGGTCCCAGTCATCGCACTGTCCCAGCTATCCCGTGGGGTGGAACAGCGACAGGATAAGCGTCCGATGATGTCTGATATCCGTGAATCCGGATCAATTGAGCAGGATGCCGATATTGTTGCTTTCCTGTACCGTGATGACTATTATGACAAAGAATCAGAAAACAAGAACATCATTGAAATAATTATCGCCAAGCAGCGTAACGGCCCGACTGGCACCGTACAGCTTGCTTTTGTAAAAGAATATAATAAATTCGTCAACATCGAGCAGAGGTATGATGAATCGTACGCTCCACCAGGGGCATAATGAGAATTAATCCGTATTGGATTAGTTCTCTTTTTTTTGGCTTATTATACAAGTCTGTTGATTTTCGTTCCAGGCGCTCGCTTTCCGCGGAAGAATTATGATAAAGCCCAACTGCCGGCTTTTTCATAAGCAAATTCTTCTAGGGGCTGGCGCTAAGCATCCTCGTCGCTTCACTCCTGCGGGGTGCAAATGATCTATGGGATCATTTCACCTTGGTCTCACCTGTCCAGCTTAGCCCGCAGGAGTCAACGCGCCTTCCACTACAATCAACAGGGTTTTAAAAATCAACATTCAGCTTTAACAGACCTTTTTTTACATAAAAATGATTTGTGTTCATAAATGGTTTTGGAGATATTCACGAACGAATAATTGTAACATAAATAAAATGTTCGTGTTTAATTGACTTTTTACTTAAAAAGCTGGTAAACTTTATATGTTTGAAACGGGATTGAATTCACCGTATACCTTTGGAGGTGCTTTTTATATGTCATCAGTAGTAGTAGTAGGAACACAATGGGGAGACGAAGGAAAAGGGAAGATTACTGATTTCCTTTCTGAAAATGCTGAAGTAATTGCCCGTTACCAGGGTGGAAACAACGCTGGACATACAATAAAATTTAATGGCGAAACATATAAACTGCATTTAATTCCATCTGGAATTTTCTATAAAGATAAAATCAGCGTGATTGGCAACGGTATGGTCGTTGACCCAAAAGCACTTGTTAAAGAACTTGCTTATCTTCATGACAAGGGTGTGACCACTGACAACCTGCGTATCAGCAACCGTGCACATGTAATCCTTCCTTACCACCTGAAGCTTGATGAGGTCGAAGAGGCTAGCAAGGGTGCAAATAAGATTGGTACAACTAAAAAGGGCATTGGACCTGCTTACATGGACAAGGCTGCACGCATCGGTATCAGAATTGCAGATCTGCTTGACCGCGAATCTTTCGAAGAAAAGCTTACACGCAACCTTGAGGAAAAGAATCGCCTTTTTGAACGAATATATGAAACAGAAGGCTTCAAAATCGAAGACATTCTTGATGAATATTATGATTATGGACAGCAGATTAAACATTACGTCCAGGATACATCCGTAGTATTGAATGATGCACTTGATGATGGCCGCCGTGTGCTGTTTGAAGGTGCTCAGGGTGTGATGCTTGATATCGACCAGGGAACATACCCATTCGTTACTTCTTCCAACCCAGTTGCTGGCGGCGTTACAATCGGTTCAGGCGTAGGTCCGACTAAGATTACTCATATTGTTGGTGTGTCAAAGGCTTATACCACTCGCGTTGGCGATGGCCCATTCCCAACAGAGCTTGATAATGAAATCGGCCACCAAATCCGAGAAGTAGGACGCGAATATGGTACAACAACGGGCCGCCCGCGCCGTGTCGGGTGGTTTGACAGTGTCGTTGTCCGCCATGCCCGCCGCGTAAGCGGAATTACTGACCTATCTTTGAATTCAATTGACGTGTTAACAGGAATTGAGTCACTCAAAATTTGCGTAGCGTACCGTTACAAAGGTGAATTGATTGAAGAGTTCCCAGCAAGCCTGAAAATGCTGGCAGACTGTGAGCCAGTGTATGAGGAGCTTCCAGGCTGGACAGAAGACATCACTGGCTGCAAAACCCTAGACGAGCTGCCAGAGAACGCTAGACACTACCTGGAGCGCATTTCACAGCTAACAGGCATTCCATTGTCTATCTTCTCAGTAGGACCAGATCGCACACAGACAAATGTCGTGCGCAGTCCTTGGAGATCTTAATATATTTATACCCCCGTCCTAAATAGAGCGGGGGTTTCTTAATTTTATATAGGAAGGGGGCGCATCGGAACTTGGCAATTTTAAAAAAAGTTTAAGTTTAGATAGAGATCATAGTGGAAAAAATAATAATTTCCAGTTCGCGGGATTTCGACAAAAACTTGCGGTATTTTGAGATTTTTCGCGGAATAAACCTTCATTTTCGCGGAATAGAATTGTCTAAAAAGACTTGAACATTAGAAAGAGATTTATTCAGCCCACCTAAACGTATTTTTTAAGTATAATTTCTCCTCTATCTGAATCAAAAGTTATAAAATTTTACTCTACAGG